>NZ_MLYN01000050.1:0-144300 GCF_001866675.1 Streptomyces sp. MUSC 14 | reverse complement strand
AGTGCATCGCCCCGGCGCCGGGGACGTCCGCAACTTCACCGCTCCGGCGACCTGACTGCCTGCGGCTTCGCCACTCCGGTGGCGCGACCGCCTGTGGCTCCGTGGGCTTGGCGCGACTGTTCACCGCGGTGGCCGGTCAGCGCGCGCTCGCCCGCAGTCCCAGCGTCGGCCGGGCCGACCGCTCCCGCGGTGCGACCCCGGGCTGAATCGCCGCTCCGTCGCCCCGTCGTCCATGTGGCCCGACCGCTCCCACAGCCCGATCGGCCGCTGCTTCGCCCTTTTATTGCCCGCGGCATGACTGCGCCCGCGCGGCCCGGCCGCTCCCGCAGCCCGGTTGCCTGCCGCTCCGTCACCCCGTTGCCCGCGCAGCGTGACCGCCCCCGCATCGTGATCGACCGCCTCCGCTACCGCCCCTCACCACCCGGCAGCGGTACGTCCAGCACCGGCAGCAGTCTCGACGGCCCGCTCTCTCGAAGCCACGGCGGTAGCAAGGACAGTGGGTTCAGGTATGTCCCGCCTCGCAGCAGTCCCCAGTGGAGGCATGCTGTCGGACAGTGGGGGGTGCTCGGCTGTTCGAGTGTGCCCACTACCTCTCCCGCGTGGACCTCGTCGCCCTTGCGCACCGACGGGCTGACCGGCTCGTATGTGGTGCGCAGGGCCGTGCCCGTCAGGTCCAGTGACACCACGCCCTGTCCCGCCACCCGCCCCGCGAAGGACACCCGGCCCGGTGCCACTGCCCGGACCGGCGCGCCGGGCGGGGCCGAGAGGTCGACGCCGCGGTGGCCCGGGCCGTAGGGCGACGCCGGGGGATCCCAGCCGCGCAGGACCGGCGGCCGTACGCCCACTGGCCAGGTACGGGCGATCCGGGGCACCGGGGCCTGTGGGGGCGGGGGAGACGGGTCCGCCCAGGCCCAGCGGGGCAGGAGGGCCGCCACCGCCAGGCAGAGGAGCACGGACACCGGCACCAGGGCGTATCGCATCGTTCGTCGCATGCGCACACCGTCCCGCAGCCCCGCCGATCATGGCCGGAGTCTGTGGACGACTCCCCGGTTGTGGAGAGCGGCGTCACCCGGTGCCCCGGCGGTCCCGTACACTTCTTCTGGCGATCCGGGTCACCGGGTCGACTTCGCACGCCCCGACACCGGGCCGCCAAGCGGTCGGTGTCAGCGCCTCTCGGTCCTTTGCGGCACGGCGCATCGCGGGCGTCAGGCGCGACCGCCGTCCGGCGGACGCGGCACAACCGAGAAATTCGAGGAGATACGGCCATGGCCGTCGTCACGATGCGGGAGCTGCTGGAGAGCGGCGTCCACTTCGGTCACCAGACCCGTCGCTGGAACCCGAAGATGAAGCGCTTCATCTTCACCGAGCGCAACGGCATCTACATCATCGACCTGCTCCAGTCGCTGTCGTACATCGACCGCGCCTACGAGTTCGTCAAGGAGACCGTCGCCCACGGCGGCACGGTCATGTTCGTCGGCACCAAGAAGCAGGCGCAGGAGGCCATCGCCGAGCAGGCCACCCGCGTCGGCATGCCCTACGTCAACCAGCGCTGGCTGGGCGGCATGCTCACCAACTTCTCGACCGTCTACAAGCGTCTGCAGCGCCTCAAGGAGCTTGAGCAGATCGACTTCGAGGACGTCGCCGCGTCGGGTCTGACCAAGAAGGAGCTTCTCGTGCTCTCGCGCGAGAAGGCCAAGCTGGAGAAGACCCTCGGTGGTATCCGCGAGATGCAGAAGGTGCCGAGCGCCGTCTGGATCGTGGACACCAAGAAGGAGCACATCGCCGTTGGTGAGGCCCGGAAGCTCAACATTCCGGTCGTCGCGATCCTCGACACCAACTGCGACCCCGACGAGGTCGACTACAAGATCCCGGGCAACGACGACGCGATCCGCTCCGTCACCCTGCTCACCCGCGTGATCGCCGACGCCGTCGCCGAGGGCCTCATCTCCCGCTCTCGCGTCGCCACCGGTGACAAGGGCGAGAAGGCCGCGGGCGAGCCGCTCGCCGAGTGGGAGCGCGACCTGCTCGAGGGTGAGAAGAAGGCGGACTCCGAGGACGCGGCTCCGGCCGCCGAGGCCGAGAAGCCGGCTGAGGCCGCTGCCGAGGCCCCGGCTGCCGAGGCCACCCCGGCCGAGGAGAAGGCCGCCGAGGGCGAGCAGGCCTGACGCAGGCGTCGACAGCGGGGGCGGTACGGCACCACAGCGCCCCGGCGCGGTGAAGTCCGCCCCCGCTGTTCACCCGTAGGTCGGCACGATGTAGGTGATCCGCGCGTACGTCGCGTACATGTGGAACGCAGAACCGTGCCGACCTGAAGATCTTCCAGACTTCGAGAAAGACTCACAGACTCATGGCGAACTACACCGCCGCCGACGTCAAGAAGCTCCGTGAGCTCACGGGCGCCGGCATGATGGACTGCAAGAAGGCGCTGGACGAGGCCGAGGGCAACGTCGACAAGGCCGTCGAGGCGCTGCGCATCAAGGGCCAGAAGGGCGTCGCCAAGCGCGAGGGCCGCTCCGCCGAGAACGGCGCCGTGGTCTCCATCATCGCCGACGACAACACCTCCGGCGTCCTCGTCGAGCTGAAGTGCGAGACGGACTTCGTCGCCAAGGGCGAGAAGTTCCAGGCCGTGGCCAAGGCCATCGCCGAGCACGTCGCGAAGACCGCCCCGGCCGACATCGAGGCCCTGCTCGCCTCCGAGATCGAGGCCGGCAAGACCGTCCAGGCGTTCGTGGACGAGGCCAACGCCAACCTCGGCGAGAAGATCGTCCTGGACCGCTTCGCGCAGTTCTCCGGCGGTTACGTCACGGCCTACATGCACCGCACCATGCCCGACCTGCCCCCGCAGATCGGTGTCCTGGTCGAGCTGGACAAGCCGAACGCCGAGATCGCCAAGGGTGTCGCCCAGCACATCGCCGCCTTCGCGCCGAAGTACCTCGCCAAGGAGGACGTCCCGGCCGAGGTCGTCGAGTCCGAGCGCCGCGTCGCGGAGGAGACCACCCGCGCCGAGGGCAAGCCCGAGGCCGCCCTGCCGAAGATCGTCGAGGGTCGCCTCAACGGCTTCTTCAAGGACGCCACGCTGCTCGGCCAGCCCTACGCGCTGGACAACAAGAAGTCGGTCCAGAAGATCCTGGACGAGGCCGGTGTCACCCTGAAGCGCTTCGCGCGCATCAAGGTCGGCATCTGAGCCCGTACCGTGATCGACGCACGACCCACGAAGGGATTCCGGGAGCGATCCCGGGAGAAATCCCGATAGGGTCGTAAGCAGTCGTCCGCGTACACCGCCCCACCCCGGCGTGAGGCGGACGGCAGCAGATCTGACGAGGAGGCCATTGCCGCGTATGGGAGCGAAAAGCGACCCCACCGGCAATGGCCTTCTTCGTATGTGCAACACGTGAAAGAGGCGGGATCTCCCATGACCACCAAGGCCCAGAAGAGCGACGACGGCAAAGTACGCGGCCGGTTTCTGCTGAAGCTGTCCGGAGAGGCCTTCTCCGGCGGGGGCGGCCTGGGCGTGGACCCGGACGTGGTGCACAAGATCGCCCGTGAGATCGCGGCCGTCGTCCGGGACGGCGCCGAGATCGCGGTGGTCATCGGCGGCGGCAACTTCTTCCGCGGCGCCGAGCTCCAGCAGCGCGGCATGGACCGGGCCCGCTCCGACTACATGGGCATGCTCGGCACGGTCATGAACTGCCTCGCCCTCCAGGACTTCCTGGAGAAGGAGGGCATCGACAGCCGGGTGCAGACCGCCATCACCATGGGCCAGGTCGCCGAGCCGTACATCCCGCTGCGCGCCGTGCGCCACCTGGAGAAGGGCCGCGTGGTCATCTTCGGCGCCGGTATGGGCATGCCGTACTTCTCCACCGACACCACCGCCGCCCAGCGCGCCCTGGAGATCGACGCCGAGGCGCTGCTCATGGGCAAGAACGGCGTGGACGGGGTCTACGACTCCGACCCGAAGCGGAACCCGGACGCCGTCAAGTTCGACGCCCTCGGCTACGGCGAGGTCATCACCCGCGACCTGAAGGTCGCCGACGCCACCGCCATCACGCTGTGCCGCGACAACAAGCTTCCGATCCTGGTCTTCGAGCTGCTCGCGGAGGGCAATATCGCTCGGGCCGTCAAGGGTGAGAAGATCGGCACGCTGGTCGGCGACCAGAGCAGCCGGGACTGATCCGGCATCGATCCGGCCGGTGGTGCACGGCCCCGTGACGGGGCCGGCCCCTGGCCGGGGGATGGACAATGTCCTGCCGGTCGGGAACCGTGCAGGAAGAAGACGCGACGCAGCCGGCCGCCGCCCCGACGAGGAACCGCAGCCGGGCCTTACTCAAGACACGCAGGAGCAAGTGGTGATCGAAGAGACCCTCCTCGAGGCCGAGGAGAAGATGGAGAAGGCCGTCGTGGTCGCCAAGGAGGACTTCGCCGCGATCCGCACCGGCCGTGCGCACCCGGCGATGTTCAACAAGATCGTGGCCGACTACTACGGTGCCCTGACGCCGATCAACCAGCTGGCCTCGTTCTCCGTGCCGGAACCGCGCATGGCGGTCGTGACGCCGTTCGACAAGAGCGCGCTGCGCAACATCGAGCAGGCCATCCGCGACTCCGACCTGGGCGTCAACCCGAGCAACGACGGCAACATCATCCGAGTGGTGTTCCCCGAGCTGACCGAGGAGCGGCGCCGCGACTACATCAAGGTCGCCAAGGGCAAGGCGGAGGACTCCCGGGTGTCCATCCGCTCCGTGCGCCGCAAGGCAAAGGACACCATCGACAAGCTGATCAAGGACGGCGAGGTCGGCGAGGACGAGGGCCGTCGTGCTGAGAAGGAGCTGGACGACACCACGGCGAAGTACGTCGCCCAGGTGGACGAGCTCCTGAAGCACAAGGAAGCGGAACTGCTCGAAGTCTGATGAGCGACTCTTCCTGGGGGGCGCCGCGGGCGGCGGGTCCGGCCGGCTACTGGGGGCCCACCGGGGGCGGGCCCGTCCAGGGAGCCGCCCCGGCGGGTCCCGCGTACGATGCGCCTCAGGCGCAGCACACTCGCCCCATGCCCATCGTGCCCGACGTGCCCGCGTACGGCGGAGACCAGGACGGCCGGGGGGCCGCTCGGCCGAGCGGCCCCCCGTTCCACAACGAGGTACGGCCCGAGCCCGCACCGGGTGGGTCCCTCTCGGCCGAGAACCAGAATCCGGAGCCCATGCCCGACGCCCCCCAGCCGGCGCCAGCGCCGCAGAAGAAGAGCGCGGGCCGTGACCTGAGCGCGGCCATAGGGGTCGGCGTCGGACTCGGTGTGGTGATCGTCGCGTCCCTGTTCGTCTACAAGGCCGTGTTCGTCGGCGTGGTCGCGGTCGCCGTGGTCGTGGGGCTGTGGGAGCTGACCAGCAGGCTGCGGGAGCGCAAGGAGATCAAGGCGCCGCTCGTGCCGCTCGCGGTGGGCGGCGCGGCGATGGTGGTCGCCGGGTACGTGCGCGGCGCCGAGGGTGCCTGGGTCGCCATGGCGCTCACTGCACTTGCGGTCCTGGTCTGGCGCATGACGGAACCGCCGGAGGGCTATCTCAAGGACGTCACGGCAGGCGTCTTCGCGGCGTTCTACGTGCCCTTCCTCGCCACGTTCGTCGCGATGATGCTGACGGCCGACGACGGCCCGTGGCGCGTCCTGACCTTCCTCCTCCTGACGGTCGTCAGCGACACCGGTGCCTATGCGGTCGGCTGGCGTTTCGGGAAGACGAAGCTGGCCCCGCGCATCAGCCCCGGCAAGACACGGGAGGGCCTGCTGGGCGCGGTGGCCTTCGCGATGGTCGCGGGCGCGCTGTGCATGCAGTTCCTGATCGATGACGGCACCTGGTGGCAGGGCCTGCTGCTCGGCCTCGCGGTCGCGGCCAGCGCCACGCTCGGCGACCTCGGCGAGTCCATGATCAAGCGCGACCTGGGCATCAAGGACATGGGCACCCTGCTCCCGGGCCACGGGGGCATCATGGACCGCCTGGACTCCCTGCTGCCGACCGCGCCGGTGGTGTGGTTGCTGTTGGTGGTGTTCGTCGGGTCGGCGTGAGGTCTGCTCGGCTGCCGGCTTCAGGGGCCGCGTCCTGCTCGTGGGGCGGGGCCTGTGGTCCGGGCCGGCGGGTCGTGGGCCGCTGAGGTGGGCCACGGTGCCGCGCCGCGGACGCGGCTCATGGGCACGTCATGGACCGCCTGGACTCCCTGCTGCCGACTGCGCCGGTGGCCGTACGTGGAAGTGCCCCCGCCCTGGACGCAGGGTGGGGGCACTTCCGTACGCCGGGGTCAGGCGGCGGAGGTGGTGCGGATCGCCGCGATGTCGAACTGGAGGCGGACCGTCTCGCTCACCATGGCTCCGCCCTGGGCCAGCCGGGCGTCGTAGCTCAGGCCCCAGTCGGAGCGGTTGATCGTGGTGGTGCCGTCGAAGCCGACCCGCTCGTCGCCGAACGCGTCGGTGACATGGCCGATGTAGGTGAGGTCCAGGTCGACCGGCCGGGTGGTGTCCTTGATCGTGAGGTCGCCGGTCATGCGGTAGACGTCCTTGCCCACGAGCCGCACGGTGGTGCTCGTGAACGTCATCCGCGGATGGGCTGCGGCGTCCAGGAACTGGCGGCCTGCCAGATGGGCGTCCCGCTGCTCGACGCCGGTGTCGATGCTGGAGGTGTACAGCACGATGTCGGCCCGGGACCGGGACGGGTCGCGGCCGTCGAAGTACAGGCGGCTCTCGTACTGCGCGAACGCGCCGCGCACCGTGGTCACCATCGCGTGCCGTACGGAGAACCCGATCCTGCTGTGCGCGGGATCGATCAGCCACTCGCCGGTGAGAGCCGACAGCGCGGGGTCGGGCAGTACGGCGGTGGCGGTGGCGCCGGCCACCGGTGACGCGGTCGCCACGGGCGCGGCGGACGGCTGCGCGCGCCGGTGAAAGGAATTGCGGCCGAAAAGGTTCATGGCGCCAGTTGTTACGGCACGGCAAAGGACAGGACAAGGCCTGACCAGGAAACCCGACCGTTCGTCGGCAGAATTTCACACGTCGCTCGTTGTCCCCTTCGCACGTTGCACTCGCTGTGTTCGGACCGTCACCACCGCGGCCGTCCCACCGGCCTGGCAGGCGTCCGACGAGATCTACGTCAGGTTTTCAGCGCAAATGCCCTCATTTAAGGTATTGACGCGATATCGGAGCTATACGACGATAAGCGGAATCGTGACCCGAAGGAGGGCGATGATGAAGACGTTCCGGAGGGGTATCCCGGGCAAGAACTCCGTGGTGGCGGCGATGATCCTCGGGGTGATCGCCTTCGCCGCTCCGACCGCGACCGCCGCCACCGAGAGCCCGAAACCCCAGAGCCCCGCCTTCGACCGCTGCGTCCACAGCGCCGGCCCGGCCGGGCGCTACTTCTACCCGGGCTACGCCAACGTCCCCTGCCTGTGAGGAGCGCAGGTCACCCAAGTGGATCTGCGACACTGGTAGGGCCATGCCTAAGCCCGGAGAACTCACTTTCGTCGCCCCGCGCGGAGCCAAGAAGCCGCCGCGGCATCTCGCCGACCTCACGCCCGCCGAGCGCAAGGACGCGGTGGCCGGGATCGGTGAGAAGCCGTTCCGCGCCAAGCAGCTCTCGCAGCACTACTTCGCGCGGTACGCGCACGACCCGGAGCAGTGGACGGACATCCCCGCCGGGTCGCGCGAGAAGCTGCGTGAGGCACTGTTCCCGGAGCTGATGACCGTCGTCCGGCATCTGGCCACCGACCAGGGCACCACCCGCAAGACGCTGTGGCGCCTGTTCGACGGCACGCTGGTCGAGTCCGTGCTGATGCGCTACCCGGACCGGGTCACCATGTGCATCAGCTCGCAGGCGGGCTGCGGCATGAACTGCCCGTTCTGCGCCACCGGACAGGCGGGTCTGGACCGGAACCTGTCCACGGCCGAGATCGTCCACCAGATCGTCGACGGCATGCGCGCGCTGCGGGACGGCGAGGTGCCCGGCGGGCCCGCCCGGCTCTCCAACATCGTCTTCATGGGCATGGGGGAGCCGCTCGCCAACTACAAGAGGGTGGTCGGGGCCATTCGCGCGCTCACCGACCCGGCGCCGGACGGACTCGGGCTCTCGCAGCGCGGCATCACCGTCTCGACGGTCGGGCTCGTGCCGGCCATCCACCGGTTCGCCGACGAGGGCTTCAAGTGCCGGCTCGCGATCTCCCTGCACGCTCCCGACGACGAGCTGCGCGACACCCTCGTCCCCGTGAACACGCGGTGGAAGGTGCGCGAGGTGCTGGACGCCGGGTTCGAGTACGTCGAGAAGAGCGGGCGCCGGCTGTCCATCGAGTACGCGCTGATCCGCGACATCAACGACCAGGCCTGGCGCGGTGACCGGCTCGGCCGGCTGCTGCGGGGCAAGCCCGTGCACGTCAACCTCATTCCGCTGAACCCGACGCCGGGCTCGAAGTGGACCGCCTCACGGCCCGAGGACGAGAAGGCGTTCGTCGAGGCCATCGCGGCCCACGGGGTGCCCGTCACCGTCCGGGACACCCGGGGCCAGGAGATCGACGGAGCCTGTGGTCAGCTGGCGGCCACCGAGCGGTAATCTGGCCACCGTCACGCACATCTTCATATCGACATCTCCATATCGACACCTTCATATTCCGACAGGGGAGCGCCACAGCGCTGAGAGTGCGGCGGACAGGGCCGCAGACCCTCTGAACCTCGCCCAGGTCATTCTGGGTAGGAAGTTCGGTCATCACTCAAGCTGTTGCGCCCTGCCCGGAAATCCGGGCAGGGCCGCGTTCTTCCTGGCCAACCCCAGGAGGACATCCAGTGCACAACAAGACCCTCGTGGCCGTCGCCGTCGGCCTCGGTCTCGTCGCCATGCCGACGCTGACCGCGTGCGGCTCCACGGACACCAGGAGCGGAGCCGATTCCAAGACCGTCACCCTCGTCAGCCACGACTCGTGGGCCGTCTCCAAGAACGTGCTCCAGGACTTCGAGAAGAAGACCGGATACAAGGTCACGGTCCTCAAGGACGGCGACGCCGGGCAGGCGGTCAACAAGGCCATCCTGACCAAGGACAACCCGCAGGGCGACGTCTTCTTCGGCGTCGACAACACCCTGCTCTCCCGCGCCCTCGACAACGGCCTCTTCCAGCCGTACCAGGCCAAGGGGCTCGACCAGGTCGGCGCCGCCTACCAGCTGGACAAGGGCCGGCACCGGGTCACGCCGATCGACTACGGCGACATCTGCGTCAACTACGACAAGGCGTACTTCAGCAAGCACAGGCTGACCCCGCCGCAGTCCTTCGCCGACCTGGCCAAGCCGGCGTACAAGAACCTCCTGGTCACCGAGAACGCGGCCACCTCCTCGCCGGGCCTCGGCTTCCTGCTGGGCAGCGCCGCACAGTTCGGCGACACCGGCTGGCAGGACTACTGGAAGAAGCTGAAGGCCAACGGCGTCAAGGTCGTCGACAGCTGGGAGCAGGCCTACTACCAGGAGTTCTCCGGCTCCTCCGAGGGCAGGAAGGCGGGCGGTGACCGGCCGCTCGTCGTGTCGTACGCGTCCTCGCCGCCCGCCGAGGTGATCTACGCCAAGAAGCGGCCCAGCACCGCCCCGACCGGCGTGGCGAACGGCACCTGCTTCCGGCAGATCGAGTTCGCCGGGCTGCTGAGCAACGCCGAGAACCCCAAGGGCGCCAAGGCGTTCATCGACTTCCTGGTCTCCAAGGAGTTCCAGGAGGACATGCCGCTCAACATGTACGTCTACCCGGTGCTGAAGGGGGCCAAGGTGCCCGCCGAGTTCACCGAGTACGGCCCGGCCGCCCGGCACCCCGAGACGATGGCCCCCGGCAAGATCGCTGCCAACCGCGACCAGTGGGTCAAGGCGTGGACGTCGCTCGTACTGAAGTAGCCGAACCCCGGCGGAGGATACGCGGGAACGTGACGCGGCTCGGGCTGATGGCCCTGCCCGTCGCGTTCTTCGCGCTGTTCTTCGCCTGGCCGGTCGCCGCGATCGTCGCGCGCGGGCTGAAGGTGGACGGCGCCTGGCAGTTCGGGCGGATCGCGGACGTGGTCACGCAGCCGGACATCCGGCACGTGCTGTGGTTCACGACCTGGCAGGCGCTCGCCTCCACCGCGCTCACCCTGCTCCTCGCGCTGCCCGCCGCCTACGTCTTCGCCCGGTTCGACTTCCCGGGCAAGCAGGTGCTGCGCGCCGTGGTCACCGTCCCGTTCGTGCTGCCGACGGTCGTCGCCGGCAGCGCCTTCCTCGCCCTCGTCGGGCACGGCGGGCTGCTGGACGACCTGTGGGGCGTACGGCTGGACACCACGGTGTGGGCGATCCTGCTGGCCCACGTCTTCTTCAACTACGCCGTCGTCGTACGGACCGTCGGCGGGCTGTGGGCCCAGCTCGACCCCCGGCAGGAGGAGGCCGCCCGGATGCTGGGCGCCTCGCCGCTCGGCGCCTGGCGCAGGGTCACCCTGCCGGCGCTCGCGCCCGCCGTGGCCGCCGCCGCGCTGATGGTGTTCCTGTTCACCTTCACCTCCTTCGGCGTCGTCCAGATCCTCGGCGGCCCCACCTTCTCCACCCTCGAAGTGGAGATCTACCGGCAGACCTCCGAGGTCTTCGACCTGTCCACGGCCGCCGTCCTCACCCTGCTGCAGTTCGCCGCCGTCGGCGCGATCCTCGCCGTGCACGCCCGGACCGTACGGCGCCGCGAGACGGCGCTGCGGCTCGTCGATCCGGCGGTCACCGTCCGGCGGCCGCGCGGGCGCGGGCAGTGGGCGCTGCTCGCCGGTGTCCTCGTCACCGTCGCGCTGCTCCTCGTGCTGCCGCTCGCCGTCCTCGTCCAGCGCTCCCTCGACGCCCCCGGCTTCGGCTACTACCGGGCCCTCACCAGCTCCGACGGCGGTACGTTCCTGGTGGCGCCGATCCACGCGGTGTGGACCTCGCTCCAGTACGCACTCGCCGCCACCGCCATCGCCGTCGTGATCGGTGCCCTCGCTGCCGCCGCGCTCGCCCGCCGGGACGCCGGACGGCTGGTCCGCAGCTTCGACGCGCTGCTGATGCTGCCGCTCGGCGTCTCCGCCGTGACCGTCGGCTTCGGCTTCCTGATCGCCCTCGACAAGCCGCCGCTGGACCTGCGCCAGTCCTGGATCCTCGTCCCCCTCGCCCAGGCGCTGGTCGGCGCCCCCTTCGTCGTACGGACCATGCTGCCCGTGCTGCGCGCGGTGGACGGCCGGCTCCGGGAGGCCGCCGCCGTGCTCGGGGCCTCGCCGTGGCGGGTGTGGCGGGAGGTGGATCTGCCGCTGGTACGGCGGGCGCTGCTGGTCGCGGCCGGGTTCGCGTTCGCCGTCTCGCTCGGCGAGTTCGGCGCGACCGTGTTCATCGCCCGGCCCGACAACCCCACGCTCCCGGTCGCCGTGGCCCGGCTGCTCAGCCGCCCCGGAGACCTCAACTACGGCCAGGCGATGGCCCTTTCGACCCTTCTGATGGTGGTGTGCGCCGCCGCGCTGCTCCTGCTGGAGCGGCTGCGCACCGACCGGACGGGGGAGTTCTAGATGCCGACGGGGGAGTTCTGATGCTGCTCAGCCTCGATGCCGCGACCGTGCGCTTCGGCGGGCGGGCGGTGCTCGACGCGGTCGACCTCGATGTCGCCGAGCACGAGGTGGTGTGCGTGCTCGGGCCCAGCGGCAGCGGCAAGTCCACGCTGCTGCGGGCGGTCGCCGGGCTCCAGCCCCTGTCCGCCGGACGCGTCCTGCTCGACGGCCGTGACCGGACGGGCGTCCCCGCGCACAAGCGCGGCGTCGGCCTGATGTTCCAGGACCACCAGCTCTTCCCCCAGCGGGACGTCGGCGCGAACGTCGCCTTCGGGCCGCGCGTGCGCGGCGTCGCCAAGGGCGAACGGGACGCCGAGGTCGCGCAGTTGCTGGAGCTGGTCGGGCTGCCCGGGGCGGCGCGGCGGGCCGTGGCCTCCCTGTCCGGCGGTGAGCAGCAGCGCGTGGCCCTCGCCCGCGCGCTCGCGCCCCGGCCCCGGCTGCTGATGCTGGACGAGCCGCTCGGCCAGCTCGACCGCTCGCTGCGCGAACGCCTGGTGGTCGAACTGCGGGAACTGTTCGGCCGGTTGGGGACGACCGTGCTCGCCGTGACCCACGACCAGGGCGAGGCGTTCGCGCTGGCCGACCGGGTGGTGGTGATGCGGGACGGGCGGATCGCCCAGACCGGTACGCCCCTCGATGTCTGGCAGCGGCCCGCCGACGCGTTCGTGGCCCGCTTCCTCGGCTTCGAGAACGTGGCCGAGGCGACCGTCGCCGGTACGGCCGCCGACAGCCCGTGGGGCAAGCTCCCGGTGCCCGAGGGCTCCCCGCAGGGCGCGCGCAGCGTGCTGGTCCGGCCCGCCGGCGTGCGGCTCGTGGCGGCCGACGCGGGCCTGCCGTGCACGGTGACCGCCCGCACCTTCAAGGGCACGCATGTGGCCGTCCACCTCCAGCCGGGGGACGGGCAGCCGCGCCTGGAGGCCGCGTGCGGGCTGCGGGAGGCGCCGGAGGCCGGGGATGTGGTCGGCGTGGCGTTCGACGTGGCCGAAATCGTCGTGCTCGACTGATCGCCCGCCCCTAGGGTGAGGGGCATGACGTTGCTCGCGCATGACCGATACTGTGACGAAATCGCCCACCAGGTAACCCAGTTGAGGGCCGTGGTGACCTCCGGCGCCGATCTGTCCGCGACCGTGCCGACCTGCCCGGACTGGTCGTTGGAGGATCTCGTACGCCATATGGGCGGCGCCCTGCGCTGGGTGGACACCCTGGTCCGCACCCGGGCGCAGGAGAACGTCCCGCCGGAGCGGGTCCCGCTGGCCGGGGGCCCGGAGAAGAGGGGCGACGCGGCCGCGCTGGACGAATGGCTCGCCCGGACCGGGGACCTGGTCGTCGGTGCGCTGCGCGAGGCCGGGCCGGACACCCCGGTGTGGGCCTGGGCCGGGGTACTGAACAGCGGCTTCTGGGCCCGCCGGATGGCGCACGAGATCACCGTGCACCGCGCCGACGCGACGCTCGCGGCCGGTCTGCCGTACGAGGTCGGACCGGACATCGCCGCGGACGCGCTCGACGAGTGGCTCGAGATCGTCCAGTGGGCGCAGCGCACCCTGCCCGAGGACCCGGCGCGGGACCTGCGCCGGCCGGGCGGCACCGTCCATCTGCACGCCACCGACACCGAGGCGGCGCTGGACGCCGAGTGGCTGATCGACCTGGGCGACGAGGTGATCGCCTGGCGGCGCGGGCACGAGAAGGCCGCGGTCGCCCTGCGCGGACCGCTCACCTCCGTCCTGCTCGCCCTCTACCGCCGACTGCCGCTGGACAGCCCCGGGTTGGAGGTCCTCGGCGAGCGGGAGCTGCTGGAGTTCTGGCTGGCGCGCGCGACCTTCGGCTGAGCGGAGGTCCCGGCGTACGACCGCGGCCCGTCCCCGGGAAGGACCAGGGGGACGGGCCGTGGTGGTGGTGCGCAGGGGCGGGGTCAGCCGTTGCCGCGCGCCCCGCGACGGCGCATGCCGAACCAGACCGCGCCGCCGCCGACGACGACCAGCGCGCCCGCGACTCCGGCGATCAGGGGGGTGTTGGAGTTCGCACCGGTCTCGGCGAGGTTCGAGCTGCCGGCGGCCGGGGACGGCGCGTTGCTCGGGGCCGCGCTCGCCGGGGCGGAGCCGGAGGCGGAGTCCGACGGGGTCGGGGACGCCGACGGGGCCGGGGTGGACTCCGACGGCGACGGCTTCGGCGTCGTGGAGGCGGGCGGGGTCGGGGTGGAGCTCCCGCCCTTGCAGGCGGTGGACGGCGTGCTCAGCGCAGGCGTGATGTCCTGGTCGACGTAGGGGCTGGCCGTGACGTGCACGCGGTACGTCGCGTTCGGCTGCCAGTTCTCCTGGAAGGTGACCGCGGTGCCCTCGGCGGAGCCCTTGACCGGCTGCTCGCCGACCTGCTTCTCGACCCCGCCGCTGTTCGTGCGGAACACGGTGACGGTGGCGGGGGTACCGGAGGCGTCGTTGTCGGTCACGACGATGACACCCTTGTTGCCGTCGCACTTGGCTTCGGCCTTGAACTCACTGATGGTGCACGCGGACGCGGTGCTGGACAGGCCCAGGACCACGGCGGCAGAGGCGGAGGCAACACCCAGGATGCGCACGGAACGGCGTGCGCTGCGGCGGGATATGGACACGTTTGTCCTTTACAGAGTGCACAACTGCGGGGGGTTGAGGGGGAGTTGCGGCGACGGATGAGGGAGACGCCCCAGCACCCCCAGGAGGCTCACAGGTCTATAAGCGCTCCGTAAGCAGTGTCAATGAATATGCCGTCAACAGCAGTTGGCTTTACCCGCTTATTAACCACCGGGACGTTTGACCGCCTCCGGGGCCCGCTCGATCCGGTCAACGAGGGCGATACGGGACGGGTTCGCCGCGTGACCCGTGGCAGTTCGGTGACGTCCGCGGGGCTCAGCCCTCGATCACCGCCGGGTCCATCCAGATGACCTCCCAGGTGTGGCCGTCGAGGTCGTCGAAGGCGCGGCCGTACATGAAGCCCTGGTCCTGGGTCGGGCCGGTCTCCGTGGCGCCCGCCGCGATCGCCTTGTCGACCAGCTCGTCGACCTTCGCGCGGCTCTCCGCGCTGAGACAGACCAGCACCTCGCTGGTCTTCGTGGCGTCGGCGATCTCCTTGTCGGTGAAGGTCGCGTAGAACGGCTTGGTGAGCAGCATCGCGACGATGGTGTCGCTGATCACCACGGAGGCCGCCTTCTCGTCGCTGAACTGGGCGTTGATCGAGTAGCCCAGCTCGGTGAAGAACCTCTTCGAGGCGTCGAGGTCGTTCACGGGCAGGTTCACGAAGATCATCTGCTGGTACATGGGGTCTCTCTCCCGTGGTGTGTGTGCTGGGGTCAGCGTGTTCGAGGGGATAGACCGGAGGGTCGGCTCGAACTCATCGGCGACCGCGGAAGTCTTTCGGCGGATCTTCTCCGCGGCTGTCTCTCAGCGGCCCACAGGCAGCGCCGCCAGAGCGGCGACGCCGAGGGTGAGCGGGCCGAACAGGGCCAGCAGGGCCGCGGCGCGCAGGGCCGCGGCCACGCGCAGCATCGAGGGCGGGGCGCCGAGCCGCAGCAGCGCGGTGGTGGTGTCGGCCCGGCACTGGCGGGTCTCCACGGCCGCGGTGAGCAGGGTGGCGACCGTGCAGCCGGTGACGAGCAGCGCGCCGAGGGTGGCCAGGGGGCCGAACGCCGCCGCCGAGCCGGCGTACAGCGACGTCATGGCGTACCCGGCGGACACGACCGCGCAGACGACGCCCAGGGGGCGGCCGATCCGGGTGGCCTCCGACATGAGCACCCGGCCGGAGAGGAGCCGGAGGGCGCCGGGGCGGGTGCACTGCAGGAGCAGGCCGCACAGGTGGGTGAGGCCGGGGGCGGCGAGGACGAGCCCGAGGGCGATGAGGAGCCAGCCGCCGAGGACGGCGAGGTCCTGGCGGGCGGCGTAGGCGTGCACCGTGAGGCCGGCGGTGACGAGGGTGATGCCCCAGGGCAGGCCGGCGGGGGCGCCCCGGGGAGGCGGGGGAGTGCCGTCGGCCCATGCGGAGTCCGGCGCGGGGGCCGGGTCCTGGTCCGGGAGTTCCGGACCGGGTTCGCCGCTCGCTTCCGGGCCGGTGTCGCTCGCTTCCGTGCCGGGGCCCGGCGCGGTCGTGTCGCCGACCGCGGTCCTACGGCCCAGACGCGCGCCGAACCTCCCGTACGCCCCGAACGTCTCCCGGCCCCGCACCTCGCCGTACGCCCCGAAGCGGCCGAATCTGCGCGGGCCCGGGGCGGCGCGGCGCGGGTCACGCGGGCGCAGGGACAGCGCCACCGTGACCGACGCCGTGACCGGGACCAGGGTCAGCAGGGTCAGGGCCGCCGGGAACGGGAAGGGCCGGCCGGCGGCCAGGAAGCCGGCTGCCACGCCGTCGAAGGGCAGCCCGGTCAGGTCGCCGCGCAGGTGGAGGAAGGCGAGCAGGGCGAGCAGCGAGCCCAGCGCGCAGGACAGGGTCGTGGTCAGGGCCGAGACCGCCATCAGCCGGGCCGGGCCGAGGCCCGCCGCGGACAGTCCGGGGCGCGGCCTGGTGGCGGGGTCGGTGCGGGCGACGGCGAGGGCGAGGTACACCGTGGCGGCGAGCGGCACCGAGCACCAGACCAGGCGCAGCGTGGCGGCGTGGGCCGAGTCCGGGTGGTCCAGGGCGTAGCCGAGGCAGGACAGCAGGAGGAAGCCGGTGCCCGCCGTGGCCGTCGCCACCAGCAGTCGGCGCAGCTGGACGGCGGGCCGGGCCGCGCGGGTCAGACGGAGAGCGAGCACGCGGCCCGGCCTTCCGTCTGCGAGGTCTCCGGCAGGTACAGGGTCTGCACGCGCCGGCCGTCCAGCAGCGAGACCGTGCGGTCCGCGAGGGTCGCGGTGCCGGGGTCGGTCGTGGCGAGGACGACGGTGATGCCGTGCGAGCGGGCGGCCGTGGTGAGCGTGCGCAGCACATGGGTGCCGTCCGCGTGGTGCAGCGGGGCCGTCGGCTCGTCGGCGAACAGGACCGTGGGGGCCGTGGCCAGTGCCCGGGCGATGGCGACGCGCTGGCGTTCGGCCTGCTGGAGTTGGTGCGGCCGGCAGCGGGCCTTGTCGCCGACGTCGAGGCGCACCAGCCACTCCTGCGCGGCGACCTTGGCCCGGCGGCGGCCGGTGCCGCGCAGCATCAGGGGCAGCGCGGTGTTCTCCCAGGCGTTCAGCTCGGGGATCAGGACCGGGGCGGAGTCGATCCAGCCGAAGCGGTCCCGGCGCAGCCGTTCCCGGGCCATCGGGCCGAGGGTGTGCACGGGCACGCTGTTGAACCAGACCTCGCCGCCGCCCGCCGGCAGCAGGCCGGACAGGCACGACAGCAGGGTCGACTTGCCGCTGCCGCGGGCGCCGGTGACGGCGAGGATCTCGCCCTCCCGCACCGCGAGCGAGACCCCCGCGAGCCCGGGGGAGCCGTCAGGGTGCCGGTACTGCAGCGAGCGCGCCCAGAGCACGTCGTTGTCCGGTGGGGCCTCCATGGGCGTACACCTCGGTTCTGATCCGTTTTCCCGTTTGCCTCTTCCCTCGTCCGGGGGAACGAAGGCTGGGCCGATCGGTCACTGGAACGCTAGGCAGCCGGTGCCGGGAGGCCGGACAGCACACGGCCCCGGGCCGCCGTTCCCACTCGAACGGCCGGTACCGGGGCCGGTGATGATCAGCTGATCAGAGGACTGCGGCTCAGAGCTTCGTCCACGCCTCCGTCAGCGTCGCGCGCAGGATCTGCTCGATCTCGTCGAAGGTCTCCTGGTTGGAGATCAGCGGCGGGGCGAGCTGGACGACCGGGTCGCCGCGGTCGTCGGCACGGCAGTACAGGCCGTTCTCGAACAGCGCCTTGGAGAGGTAGCCGTACAGGACGCGCTCGGTCTCCTCCTCGTTGAAGGACTCCTTGGTGTGCTTGTCCTTCACCAGCTCGATGCCGTAGAAGAAGCCGTTGCCGCGGACGTCGCCGACGATCGGCAGGTCGTGCAGCTTCTGCAGGGTCTGCAGGAAGGCGCCCTCGTTGTCGAGCACGTGCTGGTTGAGGCCCTCGCGCTCGAACAGGTCGAGGTTGGCGAGACCCACGGCCGCGGAGACCGGGTGGCCGCCGAAGGTGTAGCCGTGCAGGAAGGTGTTGTCGCCCTTGTAGAACGGCTCGGCGAGCTTGTCGGAGATGATGCAGGCGCCGATCGGGGAGTAGCCCGAGGTCATGCCCTTGGCGCAGGTGATCATGTCCGGGACGTAGCCGAACTTGTCGCAGGCGAACATCGTGCCGAGGCGGCCGAAGGCGCAGATGACCTCGTCCGACACGAGCAGGACGTCGTACTGGTCGCAGATCTCGCGCACGCGCTGGAAGTAGCCGGGCGGGGGCGGGAAGCAGCCGCCGGCGTTCTGCACGGGCTCGAGGAAGACCGCGGCGACGGTGTCGGGGCCCTCGAAGAGGATCTGCTGCTCGATCTGGTCGGCGGCCCAGCGGCCGAAGGCCTCGGGGTCGTCGCCGAAGAGCGGGGCGCGGTAGATGTTGGTGTTCGGCACCTTGTGCGCGCCCGGCACGAGCGGCTCGAAGGGGGCCTTCAGACCGGGCAGACCCGTGATGGACAGGGCGCCCTGCGGGGTGCCGTGGTAGGCGACCGCGCGGGAGATGACCTTGTACTTGGTCGGCTTGCCCTTGAGCTTGAAGTACTGCTTGGCGAGCTTCCAGGCGGTCTCGACGGCCTCGCCGCCGCCGGTGGTGAAGAAGACCTTGTTCAGGTCGCCCGGCGCGTAGTCGGCGAGGCGCTCGGCCAGCTCCACGGCCTTCGGGTGGGCGTAGGACCACACCGGGAAGAAGGCGAGCTCCTGGGCCTGCTTGAAGGCGGTCTCGGCGAGTTCCGTGCGGCCGTGACCGGCCTGGACCACGAACAGACCCGCGAGACCGTCGAGGTAGCGCTTGCCCTTGTCGTCGTAGATGTAGGTGCCCTCACCCCGGACGATGGTCGGGACGGGGGAGTTCTCGTACGAGGACATGCGGGTGAAGTGCATCCACAGGTGGTCGTACGCGGTGCGGCTGAGGTCCTTCTGGGTCACGGTTATCGGGTTCCCCACATGTAGGTCTGCTTCTTCAGCTTCAGGTAGACGAAGCTTTCGGTGGAGCGCACCCCGGGCAGGGCCCGGATGCGTTTGTTGATGACGTCCAGCAGGTGGTCGTCGTCCTCGCAGACGATCTCGGCGAGGATGTCGAACGAGCCCGCGGTCATCACCACGTACTCGACCTCCGACATGGCGGTCAGCGCGTCCGCGATCGACTCGACGTCGCCCTCGACGTTGATCCCGACCATCGCCTGCCGGCGGAAGCCCACGGTGAGCGGGTCCGTGACGGCGACGATCTGCATCACACCCTGGTCCAGCAGCTTCTGGACGCGCTGGCGCACGGCCGCCTCGGACAGGCCGACGGCCTTGCCGATCGCGGCGTACGGCCGGCGGCCGTCCTCCTGGAGCTGCTGGATGATGGCGAGGGAGACGGCGTCCAGCTGGGGGCTGTTGCCGTTCCTGGACTCGCGGGTGGAGTCCCTCTGGTCTGCGCTTCGACTGGCCACGACCTCACTGTGCACGAGGTCTCGACAGTTCCGCAACCCTCCAGCGATGAAATTCGTTGTTTCTGGCTCCGAAGCTTGCGGATTTCGCAGAAGTGGCCCGGCTGGGGGTGTTGAAAACGTGGGCCTGGCGACTAGGGTGGGTGTCTCAGTAATCGGACAGCGAGTAACAGCGAGTACCTGAATCAGGAGGCCGGTGTGAGCACCGAGCTGCGTCGTCTGCGCAACTACATCAACGGTGAGTTCCGGGACGCCGCCGACGGACGGACGACCGAGGTGGTCAACCCGGCGACGGGCGAGGCGTACGCGACCGCGCCGCTGTCCGGTGCGGCGGACGTGGACGCCGCCATGGAGGCCGCCGCCGCCGCTTTCCCGGCCTGGCGCGACACGACGCCCGCCGAGCGGCAGAAGGCACTGCTGAAGATCGCCGACGCCTTCGAGGAGCGCGCCGAGGAACTGATCGCGGCCGAGGTGGAGAACACGGGCAAGCCGGTCGGGCTCACCCGCTCCGAGGAGATCCCGCCGATGGTCGACCAGATCCGCTTCTTCGCGGGTGCGGCGCGGCTGCTGGAGGGCCGCGCGGCCGGTGAGTACATGGACGGGATGACCTCGATCATCCGCCGCGAGCCGGTCGGCGTCTGCGCCCAGGTCGCCCCGTGGAACTACCCGATGATGATGGCCGTATGGAAGTTCGCCCCGGCGATCGCCGCGGGCAACACGGTCGTCCTCAAGCCGTCGGACACCACCCCGGCCTCCACCGTCCTGATCGCCGACATCATCGGCTCGATCCTGCCCAAGGGTGTCTTCAACGTCGTCTGCGGCGACCGTGACACCGGCCGCCTGATGGTCGAGCACGACACCCCGGCGATGGCGTCGATCACCGGCTCGGTCCGCGCGGGCATGTCGGTGGCCGAGTCCGCGTCCAAGGACCTCAAGCGGGTCCACCTGGAGCTGGGCGGCAAGGCCCCCGTCGTCGTCTTCGAGGACACCGACATCGCCAAGGCCGTCGAGGACATCTCCGTGGCGGGCTTCTTCAACGCCGGCCAGGACTGTACGGCCGCGACCCGCGTCCTCGTCCAGGAGTCCGTCCACGACGAGTTCGTGGCCGCGCTCGCCAAGGCCGCCGCCGAGACGAAGACGGGTCAGCCGGACGACGAGGACGTGCTGTACGGCCCCCTGAACAACCCGAACCAGCTCAAGCAGGTCGCCGGCTTCATCGAGCGCCTGCCCGCCCACGCCAAGGTCGAGGCGGGCGGCCAGCGGGTCGGCGACAAGGGCTACTTCTACGCCGCGACCGTCGTCTCCGGCCTGAAGCAGGACGACGAGATCATCCAGAACGAGGTCTTCGGGCCGGTCATCACCGTCCAGTCCTTCACGGACGAGGACCAGGCGGTCGAGTGGGCCAACGGCGTGGACTACGCCCTGGCCTCCTCCGTCTGGACCAAGGACCACGCCCGCGCGATGCGCATGTCCAAGCGGCTCGACTTCGGCTGCGTGTGGATCAACACCCACATCCCGCTGGTCGCCGAGATGCCGCACGGCGGCTTCAAGAAGTCCGGCTACGGCAAGGACCTCTCGGCGTACGGGTTCGAGGACTACACGCGCATCAAGCACGTGATGACGTCGCTGGGCGAGTAAGGCCCGGGAACACCGGCCCCGGACAGGGTGCCTCCCTGCCCGGGGCCTCGGTGTGTCACCGCGCCGCCACGAACTCCAGCTCCTCCTCGGTGAGCCGGAGGGTGGCCGCCCGCGCCCAGTCCGCCGTCTGCTCCGGGCGCCGCGCTCCCGCGATCGCCCCCGTGACGCCCCTGCGGGCCAGTACCCACGCGATCGCCACCGCCCCCACCGCCGTACCGTGCGCCTGCGCGACCGTCCGGAGCCGGTCCACCGTACGGAGGTTGGTGTCCAGGTCCGTCGTGAAGTCCGGGTGGGTGCGCCGCCAGTCGGACGGGTCCAGGGAGGCCGGCCGTTCCCGGGTGAAGGTCCCGCTGAGCAGGCCCGAGTGCAGCGGCTGGTAAGGGATCACGCCGGTGCCGTGGTCGGCGGCCCAGTCGATCTCGGGCTCGGCGGAGATACGGCCGTCCCTGCGCCGGCTGCTCGACGCCCAGCCCGGCCCCGCCTACGTCTGCGGCCACCTCACCCAGGTGCTGGCCTGGAACGCGCTCGCCGCCGCGGTCGTCGGCGACTTCGGCGAAGTACCGGCGCAGCGGCGTACGTTCGCGCACCTGATCTTCCTGGAACCGCGCTACCGTGCCCTGTTCGCGGACAGCTGGGGGGCCGAAGGCGGCAGCGACGGTGGCGTTCCTGCGGGTCAGCGTGGGCCGGTATCCCGACGATCCCGAACTGGCCGCCCTCATCGGCACGCTCGCCATGAAGAGCGAGGAGTTCGCCGCGCTGTGGGCCCGCCAGGACGTGGCGGACAAGGGCCCCGGCTGCTACGCCCTGTGCCATCCGCTGGTCGGACCGCTCACCCTGGACTTCGAGGTGCTGCACACGCCCGAGCCGGGCCAGGTTCTCGTCAGCTACCTCCCGGCGCCCGTACCGGGAGCGGCCGAGGCGCTGGGACTCGTCGGAAGCTGGGGTCTGACCTGAGCATGACCGCCGCCGATCGACAAGGTGTCGGACAGGCGGGGGCATGCTCGACGCAGCGTCGATTGTCCGTTCAGCGGGCGGGAGGGCATCCTTCCGGGGTGCCCCAGACTTCCTCTCGTACGTCCGTGACGTCCCGCCGCTCCCTGCTGCGCGCCCTCGGCGGCACCGCCGCGCTCGGCGCGCTGGCCGGCTGCGGGGTGCCCGCCGCCTACGTGCAGCCCGGCGACCGCGCCGTCCCGGACGACTCCGCGGCCGACAAGAAGCTGACCTGGGCGAACTGGCCGCTCTACATCGACACCGACGACAGGGACCCGAACCGGCGGCCCACGCTGGAGGCCTTCCAGAAACGCGCCGGCATCTCCGTCGACTACGTCGAGGAGATCAACGACAACGACGAGTTCTTCGGCAAGATCAGCCCCGCGCTGATGAACCACCAGTCCACCGGCCGCGACCTGATCGTCATCAGCGACTGGATGTGCGCCCGGTTCGTGCGCCTCGGCTGGGTACAGCGGATGGACCGCGCCCACCAGCCGAACGTCGCGAAGTACCTCGACCCGCTGCTGCGCTCCCCGGCCTTCGACAAGGGCCGCCTGTCCACCGTGCCCTGGCAGTCGGGCATCACCGGCATCGCATACAACCGCAAGAAGCTGGGCCGCGAGATCCGTCATGTGAAGGACCTCTGGGCGAGCGACCTCAAGGGCCGCGTGACCCTTCTGTCCGGCCTGGACGAGTCCTTCGCGCTGCTCATGCAGGGCAACGGCGTGGACATCACCCGATGGACGGCGGCCGACTTCCACGACGTCTGCGACGAGGTCGAACGGCAGGTCCACCGCGGCCAGATCCGCCGCTTCACCGGCAACGACTACACCAAGGACCTGGTCAGCGGCGATGTGCTCGCCTGCCAGGCCTACTCCGGCGACGTCATCCAACTCCAGGCGGACAACCCCGACATCCGCTTCGTCGTCCCCGAGGAGGGCGCCGAGCTGTGGTCGGACTCCCTGATGATCCCCAACCGCGCCCGCCACAAGGCCAACGCCGAGCGCCTGATCGACTACTACTACGACCCCGAGACCGCCGCGAAGCTCGCCGCCTGGGTCAACTACGTCTGCCCGGTCCCCGCGGCGAAGGAAGTCCTGGCGTCCTCCAAGGACAAGGACACCGCCGCCCTCGCCGACAACCCCCTCATCTTCCCGGACACCACCATGCGCCGGCGCCTCGCCATCGCCCGCGACATCACCTCCACGGAACGGGTGGAGTTCGCCAGGCGGTGGAACACGATCGTGGGGTTGTGAAACCGCAGTGCCGGACGACCACCGCCGGTCCGGGGAAGTGGGCCAACTGCCGTCCCTCTACCGTAAGCAGCCGTACGAACATCAAGAGGGCGGGCGGGGAGCATGACGACCTGGGGGCTGGTCATCGAGACGACCGTGGGGTCCGGAGACCACAAGCACATCGAGGCGTACGTCCTGGCGCACGTCACCGGATCCCGTGCCGAGGCGCTCGCGGAGCTGGAGCGGCGGGCGAGGAGCTACTCGCCCGAGCATCCGAGAAGTCCCAGGCGCCGAAGGCTTCTCAGGGACGGTGACGGACTCCTGCTCGTCGTCGACGGTGGATGGCAGTCGTTCGCCACCCGGTTCACGGTGGCGGAGCTGCTGGCGGACTCCGCGGCGCCCGTCGCCGCCCCGGAGCCCGAGGAAGCGCCGGGCGCGCACGGCACCGCGCCGGACGCACCGGCGGACGCGTCCGGTGGAGCGGCGGAGGCGGTCGCGCAGGGCGAGGACGTCGAGCGGTACGCGGACGGTGTGCCGGTCAGGCCGGCGTGGCTGGGGCGTGGCGACCTGCCGTAAGGGTGCGGGCACTTTTGAACGTGTTCAATTGTCGGCGTAGGCTGCCGTCATGAGCGACAGAGCCGCCCTGCTCAAGGGCATTCGCGTCTGGTTGGTCCTCTTCGTGGTGTGTCTCGTCCTCAGCGGGGCCACCGCCTTCCCGCTCGTGCACGAACTGCGCTGGACCGAGAGCCTGTTGCGCGCGCTGTCCGTGCCGGAACGGCTGCCGGGGCTGATGGACTGGATCGTTCGGGTGCGACACGGGCTCGACACCGCCGACGCCGACTACCCGTTCCTCCTCTACGGCACCGACTGGCTGGCCTTCGCCCACCTCGTCATCGCCGTCGCCTTCTACGGGCCCTACCGTGACCCCGTCCGCAACATCTGGGTCGTCGAGTTCGGGATGATCGCCTGCGCCGGGATCATCCCGCTGGCCCTGATCTGCGGGCCGATCCGCGCGATCCCCTTCTGGTGGAGCCTGATCGACATGTCCTTCGGGGTCTTCGGCGTCGTCCCGCTGTACGTCGTACGGAAGAAGATCAAGCGACTGGAGGCGCTGACCCGGCCGGCCGTCGGCGGTTGACCGCCGGGCGGGCCCGCCGGTGCGCAAAAAACTGTTATCCGCGCCCCCTCCACTCCGTCTCCTCGCACGTCACCGTTCCCTCACGCGCGGAGTCCCCCTCATGCCCAGCCCCGCCCACCAGCACGTCAGCAAGCACCGCCTCAGCCGCCGGGGCCTCTTCACCGTCGGCGGCGGACTCGCGGCGGCCGGAGTGCTCGGCGGTGGGATCGCCGCGTTCTCCGGCACCGGTGCGGACGCGGCGCAGTCCCCCGGCGCGGCCGGCGCGAGCCCTTCCGCGAGCCTCTCCGCGAGCGCCGCCGCCACGACGTCGGCCGAGCGGACGCGCTTCGCCCACCCCGGCCTGCTGCACAACGCCGGTGATCTGCACCGCGCCAAGGTCCGTGTCGCCGCCGGCCAGGACCCCTGGCTGGCCGGCTGGCGAAGGCTGACCGCCAATCCGCACTCCGCGAGCACCTGGCGGCCCCGCCCGCAGGCCACCGTCGTCCGCGGCGCCGTGCCCGGCCAGAACTACACCGTCCTCTACAACGACATCCACGCCGCCTACCAGAACGCCCTGCGCTGGCGGATCGCCGGCACCAGGGCCAACGGCGACACGGCCGTCGCCCTCCTCAACACCTGGTCGGCCACCCTGACCAAGCTCACCGGCAACGCCGACCGCTTCCTCGCCGCCGGGATCTACGGCTACCAGTTCGCCAACGCCGCCGAACTCGTCCGCGACCACCCGGACTTCGAGTTCGCGCGCTTCAGGAAGATGCTGCGCACGCTCTTCTACCCGATGAACATCGACTTCCTGACCCGCCACAACGACGCCGTCATCTCCAACTACTGGGCCAACTGGGACCTGTGCAACCTCGCCTCGGTCATGGCCATCGGGATCCTCCTCGACGACCACGCCCTGTTCCGCGGCGCCGTGACGTATCTGAAGCACGGCCAGGGCAACGGCTCCTTCCGGAACGCCATTCCCTTCCGTTACGCCGGCCAGGGCCTCGCCCAGTGGCAGGAGAGCGGCCGCGACCAGGGGCACAGCATCATGGGCATCGGCCTGCTCGGCGCGATCTGCGAGATGGCCTGGAACCAGGGCGTCGACCTCTACGGCTACGACGACAACCGCTTCCTGCACGCCGCCGAGTACGTCGCCCGCTACAACCTCGGCGGGGACGTGCCCTTCACGCCGTACGCCTGGCGCTCGGGCAACGGGCACGGCAAGTGGTGCGAGCAGACCGTGATCTCCGCCACGGCCCGTGGCCAGCTCCGCCCCGTCTGGGAGATCCTGCACCACCACTACGCCCGCCGCCGTCGGCTCGCCACGCCGCACGTCACGGCCATGGCCGAGAAGGTGCGCGCGGAGGGCGGAGGCGGTGACTACGGGCCCAACAGCGGAGGCTATGACCAGCTCGGCTTCGGGACGCTGCTCTACAGCAAGTGAGACGGGCACGCGGGACGGGATCGGCGGTGGACGTGCGGGACGCGCGGGGCGGACAGGGCCTACGGGACGAGCGGGACTGGCGGGACACGGTCGCGGCCGCGCAAGGAGGCGACCGGCGGGCGCTGGACGACCTGACCGCGGGCTGGCTGCCGCTCGTCTACAACATCGTCGGCCGCGCCCTGGGCGGCCACGCGGACGTCGACGACGTCGTGCAGGAGACCATGCTGCGCGCCGTCGGCAACCTCGGTTCGCTGCGTGACCCGGACAGCTTCCGGTCCTGGCTGGTGGCCATCGCCATGCGGCAGATCCGGGACCGGGCCCGCCGCCGCCCTGCCGACCGGCTCGCCGAGGACGCCGCCCGGGACACCACCGACTTCGCCGAACTCACCGTACTTCGGCTGCAGTTGGAGGGGCAGCGACGCGAGGTCGCGCAGGCCGTGCGGTGGCTGGACGACGAGGACCAGCAGCTGGTGTCGCTGTGGTGGCTGGAGGTCGCGGGCGAGCTGACCCGGCGCGAACTGGCGGAGGGCCTCGGCATCAGCCGGCAGCACGCCGCCGTGCGCGTCCAGCGGCTCAAGGGGCGCCTGGAGACGGCGCGCGGCATCGTACGCGCGCTGGACGGGGCGTGCCCGGAGCTGGGCGGGCTGACCGCCCGCTGGGACGGGCGGCCCGACTCCGTCTGGCGCAAACGGCTGGCCCGGCATCTGCGCGGCTGCGGCTACTGCGCAGACGCCCCCGAGTCCCTGGTCCCGGCGGAGCGGCTGCTGGTCGGCCTCGCCCTGGTACCGGTCCCGGCGGGGTTCGCGCTGTCCCTCGCGCTCGGCGGCAGGACGGCCGCGGCCGCCACCTCCGTGGGCTGGTCGGCGAAGGTGTTCGGCATGCTGACCAAGCCCGCCGTGGCCCTGGCGGCGGGGGCGACCGTCGTGGCGGGCGGCGCCTACATCGCCGTACGCGCCCCGGACCACCAGCGGCCCGAGAGCGGTCCGGCCGTCACGTCCACGGCGAGCGGTACGGCCGTGACCCCGCCGGCGCTCCGGCCGCCGTCCCCGTCCCCGTCCCTCGCCCCGACTCCGGCCCGGTCCGTCTCGCCCACCACTGTCTACGGCACGGTCGTCGACGCCGTCGACCGGGCGCCGGCCCCGGACATGCGGCCGGCCGCCCTGCCCCGCCGGCCCGCGGCCGGCGTCATGAGCACCGGCGGCGCGCACGCCGTGCTGAACCACCGCGGGGAGCGCGTGACGCTGCGCGGGCAGGGTTATGTGCTGGTCCGCTGGCAGATCTCGCCGCAGTACCGCTCCGGCAGCCTGGTCATGCCGGCCTGGACGGGGCTGACGGGCAAGCTCTTCCATGTGGCCTCGGGCGGCGGGCGGCGCATGGACGACCCCGTGAGCACCACCGACCCCACCGCCACCGGCATGGGCAGCAGGGCCGTCGGCTACGACGTCCTGCCGCCCGGGACACAGCAGATGTGGCAGAACGAGTACTTCTACCTCGACGGCGCCGTCACTCTCACCCAGAACGAGCGCGGCGCCGACTACGGCCTGAGCGTCCTGCCGAGCACCTGGGACGCCGTCGAGAAGGACGTCACGACCGGCCCCGCGCAGGGCGCCGGGCGCTATGGACTGGTCCGCGACACCGGCAGGGACGACACCCCGGTCCCGCAGTACCTCACCCGCGCCACCCCGGCCGACACCTCGACGGTGGCCCAGCGGTCCGATGTCTAGCGTCTAGGGGGTGCCGCCGCGCAGGGTGTGCAGGACGTCGACGCGGTTCGTGGTGATCGAGTCGACGCCCAGGTCCAGCAGCCGGTTCATCGCGCGGCGGGTGTCCGGGGTCCAGACGGAGACGAGGTAGCCGTCGTGGTGGACACGGGCGGCCAGGTCCCGACTCACCAGTGAGAAACGGTAGTTGAGCCAGCGCGGCCTGATCGTGGCGAGCAGTGCGGGGCGGGGCGGGGCGAGCGTCGTCCAGGTCAGGGCGATCTCGGCGGCCGGGTCGGCGGCGCGCACGGCGAGCATGGCCTCGGCGTGCGCGCAGTAGTAGACACGGTCCCCGGCCCCGCTCTGCCGGACCACGTCCATGACCCGGTCCACCATGCGCCGCTCCACCCGGCCGCACAGGTCCACCATCACCCGGGCGTCACTGGTCGCGGCCAGTGCCTCCGCGAGCGTCGGCACGCCGCCCGCCGTGAGCCCGCGCACCTCCTCGGCGGACAGTGCGGCGAGCGGCCGGTCGACCTCCCACAGCCGTTTCAGCGTCTCGTCGTGCAGCAGCACGGGGACACCGTCACGGCTGAGCCGTACGTCGATCTCGACCGCGTCCGCGCCCTGGTCGAGCGCGGAACGCAGCGAGTCGGTCGTGTTCTCGCGGAAGCGGTAGGGGTCGCCGCGGTGGGCCACGGCGGTCACGGTCTGCATGACCCCCATTGTGGCGGGCGCGGCCGGACGGACGGGGTCAGCGGGTCAGCCAGGCGGCGGTGTACGTGTCGATCTCCGCCGCGATCCGCGCCTTGCCCGCCGCGTCCAGGAAGGAGGCCTCCACCGCGTTCTTCGCGAGCCCGGCGAGGCCCCGCTCGTCCAGGTCGAGCAGACGGGCGGCCACCGCGTACTCGTTGTTGAGGTCGGTGCCGAACATCGGCGGGTCGTCGGAGTTGATCGTGACCAGCACCCCGGCCTTCGCGAACTCCTTGACCGGGTGCTCGTCCAGGGTGCGCACCGCGCGGGTGGCGATGTTGGAGGTCGGGCACACCTCCAGCGGGATCCGGTGCTCGGCGAGGTGCGCGAGCAGCTTCGGGTCCTGCGCGGAGCTGGTGCCGTGCCCGATGCGCTCGGCGCGCAGCTCGGTCAGCGCGTCCCACACCGTCTGCGGGCCGGTCGTCTCCCCGGCGTGCGGCACGGAGTGCAGACCGGCGGCGACGGCCCGGTCGAAGTACGGCTTGAACTGCGGCCGGGGTACGCCGATCTCGGGCCCGCCGAGCCCGAACGACACCAGGCCCTCCGGCCGGATCCGGTCGTCGGTGGCCAGCCGGGCGGTCTCCTCGGCGGACTCCAGCCCGGCCTCACCGGGAATGTCGAAGCACCAGCGCAGCACGGTCCCGAACTCGGACTCGGCCGCCTTGCGGGCGTCCTCGATGGCCGCCATGAAGGCCAGCTCGTCGATGCCGCGCCGGGTGGAGGAGAACGGCGTGATGGTCAGCTCGGCGTACCGCACCTGCTGGCGGGCCAGGTCACGGGCCACCTCGTAGGTCAGCAGCCGGACGTCCTCGGGGGTGCGGATCAGGTCCACCACCGACAGGTACACCTCGATGAAGTGCGCGAAGTCGGTGAAGGTGAAGTACTCGGCCAGGGCCTCGGGGTCGGCCGGCACCTTGGAGTCGGTGTGCCGGGCGGCCAGCTCCGAGACGATGCGGGGGGAGGCGGAGCCGACGTGGTGGACGTGCAGCTCGGCCTTGGGGAGGCCGGCGATGAAGGTCCGCAGATCGCGGTCGGCGGTGCCGGTGGCGGGTGCGGAGCTGTGGTCGGTCAAGGGGTCCTCCCCGGAAACGGGCGCCCGCGGAACGGGGTTCGGGACGGAGGCCGTGGGACGGGGCCCGCGGAACCGGTCCCTGGTGCGGGCGCGGTGATCGGCTGATCGGTTGCGCGGGATCATCGTAGGCCCCGGCTCGCGCCGCTGTCCGGGGTGGCCCGTAGCATGAACACATCCAGTTGAGGGGGTTGCGTTCACGATGTCCGACGAGGTGCCGCGGTTCACGCCACCGGAGCAGCAGCCGGCCGGCGAGCGGCCGGAGCCGTCCCGGGTGTCGCTGAACAAGACCGCGGGGGAGCAGCCCGCGGGCGACCGGGCGGTGCCGGTGGCTCCGCAGGCCCCCGCTCCCGGTGCCGGCTCGTTCGGCTCGGTCCATGAGCAGCAGACGGTGGTCTCGCTGCCCACCGACGCCGTGTCCGCGCCCTGGGCCCCGCCGGTCTCCGCCGCCGCGCCCGCCTCGAACCCCTTCGCGGCCCCGGCCGACCCGTACGCCCCGCCGACGGCCACGCCGCCGTCCGCGAATCCGTGCGGAGCCCCGGCCGCCCCCGCGTACCCGTACGCCCCGCCCGTCGGGCAGTACCCGGCGGCCGAGCCGGTGCCCCCGCCGCCCATCGCGCCCGACGGTCCCGGGCAGCTGCCGTACTACCCGCCCACGCCGCCGGCGTACGGCGACCCCGGCGCCTACCCGGCCGCGAACCCCTACGGCTGGCCCGGCATGCAGCCGGCCCCCAGCAACGGCCTGGGCACGGCCGCCCTGGTCTGCGGCATCCTGGCCGCGGTCGGCTTCCTGCTGTGGCCGATCGCCCTGGTGCTGGGCATCCTCGGGATCATCTTCGGCGCGATCGGCCGGGGCAAGGCGAAGCGGGGCGAGGCGACGAACCCCGGCATGGCCCTGGCCGGGCTCATCTGCGGATCGGTGGGCATCGTGCTGGTGGTGGGGTTCTGGGCGGTCGTCATCGCCCTGATCAACTGAGCGGCCCGAGCGGAGCCGGCCCGAGCGGCGCGCGGGCCGGCGGAGATCTACGCCAGCCTCTCCCGCGCCGCCATCAGCGCGAACCCGAGCAGATTCGGGCCCTTCCACCGCCGCGGGTCCATTGCCGCCTCGTCCGTCGCCGCGAGGCCGATTCCCCACACCCGGTCCACCGGACTCGCCTCCACCAGCACCCGGTCGGCGGTCCCGAGCAGGAAGGCGCGGAGCGCGTCGTCGGACGCGAACTTGTGCACGCTGCCCTCGACCACGATCCGGAACCGCTCCCGCTCCCATATCGCCTCGTCGAAGCCCCGGACCAGCCGACCGGCCTTCTTCGCCTCGGAGGGATGCCCGGCGGCGAGGATCCTGCGCTCCGCCTCCGCGTCCTCGAAGAGCCGCGCCTTGCCCGCCATCATCCAGTGCTCGGCCGTCGCGAATTCGACACCGTCGACCACGAACGGTGACGGCCACCACTGGCTCAGACAGCTCGCGCCGACGCTGCCGTCCTTCGTCGGCCGGTGCCCCCAGAAGTGCAGGTACTTCACCCGGGTCCCGGACCGGACCTCGCTGATCAGGGCTTCCAGCCCGTCGATCTTCCCCATGCACGCGAGTGTGGCACGCACCACTGACACTCCGTCCGTCCTTTTCTGTCCCGACTCGACACCTGGTCGACAGATTCCGTCGCGTAACCAAAAGGCAACAACGGAATCACTTGTTGGAGTCCACTTGCTCTGTCAGGATCGGCACTCAAATCGAGCTGGAGCTACGCCACCCACCCCCCCGGGGACGGGGCACACGGCGGAGGAGAGCGACATGCACAACCCGGGCACCGCCACCCCGGAACGATTTCCCGCACAGGACCGGTTCGCCGAGGGTGCGCAGTTCATCGCGGGCCGTCCGACGAAGGGCACCTCGGGCCGCACCCACGCCGTGGTCGACCCCGCGACCGGCGAGGAGGTGTACACCTATGAGCTGGCCGGCGCCGCTGACGTCGACGCGGCCGTGGCCGCCGCCCGCGCCGCGTTCCCGGGCTGGTCCTCGGCCACTCCGGGAGAGCGCTCGGACGCGCTGCACCGCTTCGCCGCCGTGCTCGCCGACCGGGCGGAGGACCTCGCCCGCGCGGAGTCCCTCCAGTGCGGCAAACCGCTGAAGCTCACGCGCGAGTTCGACGTGCCGGGCACCATCGACAACACCGCCTTCTTCGCGGGCGCCGCCCGGCACCTGGCCGGTCAGTCCGCCGGCGAGTACTCCGGTGACCACACCTCGTACGTCCGCCGGGAACCCATCGGTGTCGTCGGGTCCATCGCCCCCTGGAACTACCCCCTCCAGATGGCCGCCTGGAAGATCCTCCCGGCGATCGCCGCGGGCAACACGATCGTGCTGAAGCCCGCCGAGCTGACCCCGCTCACCTCGCTGCTGTTCGCCCAGGCCGCCACGGACGCCGGCCTTCCCGACGGCGTGATCAACATCGTCACCGGGACCGGGCGGGAGGCGGGGGAGCACCTCGTCGGCCATCCCGACGTCGCCATGACCTCGTTCACCGGGTCCACCGCCGTCGGCAAGCGCGTCGCCGAGGTCGCCACCGCGACCGTCAAGCGCCTGCACCTGGAGCTGGGCGGCAAGGCCCCCTTCGTGGTGTTCGACGACGCCGACCTGGAGGCCGCCGCCCACGGTGCTGTCGCCGGCGCGCTCATCAACACCGGCCAGGACTGCACGGCCGCCACGCGCGCGTACGTGCAGCGACCGCTGTACGAGGCGTTCGTGGAGCGGACCGCCGCGCTGATGGAGACCGTGCGGCTGGGGGATCCCTTCGCGCCCGGCACCGATCTCGGGCCGCTCATCTCGCACGTCCAGCGGGACCGGGTGGCCGGTTTCGTGGACCGGGCGCGTGCCTACGCGCGCGTGGTGACCGGCGGCGAGGTACCGAAGGGTGAGCTGGCGGACGGCGCCTACTACCGGCCGACGCTGGTCGCCGACGCCGCCCAGGACAGCGAGATCGTCCAGTCCGAGATCTTCGGCCCGGTCCTGGTCGTCCTGCCCTTCGACAGTGACGAGGAGGGGCTCCGGCTGGCCAACGACACTCCGTACGGCCTGGCCGCCTCCGCGTGGACCGGCAACGTCTACCGGGCCAATCGCGCCACCCGCGAGATCAAGGCGGGCTGTGTGTGGATCAACGACCACATCCCGATCATCAGCGAGATGCCGCACGGCGGCTACAAGGCGTCCGGGTTCGGCAAGGACATGTCGGTGTACTCATTCGAGGAATACACGCAGGTCAAGCACGTAATGTTCGACAATACCGCGGTGGCCGGGAAGGACTGGCACCGCACCGTCTTCGGGGACCGCTAGGGGGTGTCGTTGGATCACGCCGGCGTCGCGGGCCCTGGCACGCGCTCCCCCAGGGGGGACCCCCATCGCGTCGACTCCCTCCTCGGCCCTGCGGCTGCACGCACCAGACCCCGCTCGGGTCAGCCGGCAGGCGCCGTTCCTCACGGCCGACCTGATCCCAACGACACCCCCTAGCACCCGCCCGGCCACCGACCGGGCCGGCCTTCCCCTCCCAGGGCACCTCCTGCCAGGGCACCTCCCTCCCCCAGGGCACCTCCCGAAAGGCACCACGCGCATGGAGCACTACGAGCCGCACCGCCCGGCCCCCGTCGCGGCCCCGACCCGCCGGTCGCTGCTGCGCGCCTCGGCGGGCGGCGCGCTCGCGGTCGGCGGACTCGGGGCGCTGAGCGCCTGCGGGATCCCCGCGGCGACCAAGAACCAGGGCGGGGTCTCCGCCGACGACCACTCGGCCACGGAGAAGATCGTCAACTTCTCCAACTGGCCCGAGTACATCGACGTGGACGCCAAGGGCAAGAGCCACCCCACGCTCGACCACTTCGCCCGGCAGACCGGCATCAAGGTCACCTACACCGAGGACATCAACGACAACGACGAGTTCTTCGGCAAGATCCAGCCCGAGCTGGCCGCCGGCCAGGACACCGGCCGCGACCTCATCGTGCTCACCGACTGGCTGGCCGCCCGCATGATCCGGCTCGGGTACGTCCAGAAACTGGACCCGTCCAACCTGCCGCACGCCTTCGCCAACCTGTCGGACCAGTTCCGGGCCCCCGACTGGGACCCGGGCCGCGCCTACTCGTACCCCTGGCAGGGCATCTCGACCGTCATCGCCTACAACAAGAAGGCGCTCGACGGCATCGAGGTGAAGTCGGTCTCCGACCTGCTCGACAACCCCAGGCTCAAGGGCCGCGTCGGCTTCCTGACGGAGATGCGCGACACCATCGGCATGACCATGCTCGACATGGGCAAGGACCCGGCGAAGTTCACCGGCGACGACTACGACGCGGTGATCGCCCGCCTCCAGAAGGCCGTCGACAAGGGCCAGATCCGCCGCTTCACCGGCAACGACTACACGTCCGACCTCACCAAGGGCGACTTCGCCGCCTGCCTCGCCTGGGGCGGTGACATCGTCCAGCTCCAGGCGGACAGCCCGGACGTCGGCTACGTCATCCCCGACAGCGGCTACATGACGTCGACGGACAACCTGCTCATCCCCAACCGGGCGCGCCACAAGGCGAACGCCGAGCGGCTCATCGACTACTACTACCAGCCCGAGCCCGCCGCCGAGCTGGCCGCCTACATCAACTACGTGAGCCCCGTCGCCGGGGTGGCGCCCTACCTTGCGAAAATCGACGCTTCGGCGGCGAAGAATCCGCTGATCATTCCCGACAAGGCCATGCAGGCCAAGGGCCATGCCTTCCGCGCTCTGACGCAGCAGGAAGAGACGGCCTACCAGCAGAAGTTCTCGAAGCTCACAGGGGCGTGACGACGACGATGACGACACCAGACAACAGCGGCGACGTCCGCCTCTCCGGTATCAGCAAGACGTACGACAACGGCTTCACCGCCGTGCACCCGCTCGACCTGACCATCCCGCAGGGCTCCTTCTTCGCCCTGCTCGGTGCGTCCGGCTGCGGCAAGACCACCACCCTGCGCATGATCGCCGGCCTGGAGGAGCCCACGACGGGCGCCGTCCACCTCGGCGACCAGGAAGTGACCCACCTGCCGCCGTACAAGCGGCCGGTGAACACGGTCTTCCAGTCGTACGCCCTCTTCCCGCACCTCGACATCTTCGAGAACGTCGCCTTCGGGCTGCGCCGCCGCGGCATCAAGAGCGTGAAGAAGCAGGTCGAGGACATGCTGGACCTGGTCCAGCTCGGCGAGCAGGCGCGCAAGAAGCCGCACCAGCTCTCCGGCGGCCAGCAGCAGCGCGTCGCCGTCGCCCGCGCGCTGATCAACCACCCCAAGGTGCTCCTGCTCGACGAGCCTCTCGGCGCCCTCGACCTCAAGCTGCGCCGCCAGATGCAGCTGGAGCTCAAGCGCATCCAGACCGAGGTCGGCATCACCTTCGTACACGTCACGCACGACCAGGAGGAGGCCATGACCATGGCCGACACGGTCGCCGTGATGAACGCGGGGCGCGTCGAGCAGCTCGGCTCGCCCACCGACCTGTACGAGAACCCGGACACCACCTTCGTCGCGAACTTCCTCGGCACCTCCAACCTCATCGAGGCCGAGGTCGACACGGAGAACGGCGACGACATCGTCCTCACGTCGGGCGGCGGCAGGCTCGTCCTGCCGAAGGCGCGGTGTTCGGCGCCCGCGAAGGCCGGCGGCAAGGTACTGGTCGGCATCCGCCCCGAGAAGATCTCGCTCACGCACGCCGACGACGCGGGCGGGATACCCGAGGGCCGCAACCGCCTCACCGGCAGGATCGCCGACGCCAGCTTCATCGGCGTCTCGACCCAGTACGTGATCGACAGCCCGGTCTGCGACGAACTCGCGGTCTACGTCCAGAACGTCGAGCGCGACGGCCGCCTCGTACCCGGCGCCGACGTCGTGCTGCACTGGAGCCCGGCGCACACCTTCGGCCTGGACGCCGCCCAGTCCCTGCTTGCCGGGACGGTGGGCTCCGCGGGCACCGAGGAAGAGGCGGCCGCCTGATGTCGACCCTCACCGAAACCGAGGCGCCCCCGCCTCTGTCCGCCGCGGCCGAACCCGGGGCCAAGGCCCCGCGCAGGCGCGGCCGGTTCACGCCCTACTGGCTGCTGCTGCCCGGCCTGCTGTGGCTGGTCGTCTTCTTCGCGCTGCCGATGGTCTACCAGGCCTCCACCTCCGTGCAGCAGGGCTCGCTGGAGAACGGCTACAAGGTCACGTGGCACTTCGCGACCTACTGGGACGCGTTCAGCCAGTACTGGCCGCAGTTCCTGCGGTCCGTCCTCTACGCGGCCGCCGCGACCGTCGGATGCCTGCTGCTCGGCTACCCGCTGGCCTACCTGATCGCCTTCCGCGCGGGCCGCTGGCGGAACCTGATCATGATCCTGGTGATCGCGCCGTTCTTCACCAGCTTCCTGATCCGCACGCTGGCCTGGAAGACGATCCTCGCCGACAACGGCCCGGTCGTGCACACGCTGAACTCGCTGCACGTCCTGGACCTCACCAACTGGCTCGGCTGGACGGCCGGCGACCGGGTGCTGGCCACCCCGCTCGCCGTGGTGTGCGGACTGACGTACAACTTCCTGCCGTTCATGATCCTGCCGCTCTACACCTCGCTGGAGCGGATCGACGGACGGCTGCACGAGGCGGCCGGCGACCTGTACGCCAAGCCGTGGACCACCTTCCGCAAGGTGACCTTCCCGCTGTCGATGCCGGGCGTGGTCTCCGGCACGTTGCTGACCTTCATCCCGGCGGCCGGTGACTACGTCAACTCCGAGTTGCTCGGCTCCACCGACACGCGCATGATCGGAAATGTGATCCAGACGCAGTTCCTGCGCATTCTGGACTACCCGACGGCCGCGGCCCTCTCCTTCATCCTCATGGCCGCCATCCTGGCCATGGTCACGATCTACATCCGCCGGGCCGGGACGGAGGATCTGGTCTAAATGCCCCTCGTCAACTGGCTCAAGCGCCGTCTCGTCGTCATCGCGGGACTGCTGACGCTCGCCTATCTGCTGCTGCCCAACGTCGTCGTGACGGTGTTCTCCTTCAACAAGCCGAAGGGGCGCTTCAACTACGCATGGCAGCAGTTCTCGCTGGACGCCTGGAAGCAGCCGTGCGGCGTCGCCGACATGTGCGGCTCGCTGTCCATCAGTCTCCAGATCGCCGTGTGGGCGACGATCGGCGCCACGGTCCTCGGCACGATGATCGCGTTCGCGCTGGTCCGCTACCGCTTCCGCGCACGCGGCGCCGTCAACTCGCTGATCTTCCTGCCGATGGCGATGCCCGAGGTCGTCATGGCCGCCTCGCTGCTCACCCTGTTCCTCAACATGGGCGCGCAGCTCGGCTTCTACACCATCCTCATCGCCCACATCATGTTCTGCCTGAGCTTCGTCGTCACCGCGGTCAAGGCGCGCGTGATGTCGATGGACCCGCGGCTGGAGGAGGCCGCCCGTGACCTGTACGCCGGTCCCGTGCAGACCTTCCTGCGGGTCACCCTGCCCATCGCGGCACCCGGAATCGCCGCGGGCGCGCTGCTGTCCTTCGCGCTCTCCTTCGACGATTTCATCATCACCAACTTCAACGCCGGCTCGACCGTCACCTTCCCGATGTTCGTCTGGGGTTCGGCACAGCGCGGAACTCCGGTCCAGATCAACGTGATCGGCACGGCCATGTTCCTCGTCGCCGTCCTCATCACGCTGTTCTCGATGGTCGTCACCAACCGCCGCAACAAGCACAACGCATAGGCCCTGTAGGGAGTTGAAATCATGGCCCCAAGCGCCATGAGCCGTGGCAAAGACAACTGGATCGCCTCTCTGTCCGAAGCCCAGCCGGTCCCGTACTGGCTGGAAGACCCTGGAAAGCCGCACGCCGAGCCCGCCCTCACGGGCACCGACACCTGCGACCTGCTGGTCGTGGGCGGCGGATACAGCGGGCTGTGGACCGCGCTCAACGCCAAGGAGCGCGACCCGCAGCGCGATGTGGTGCTCCTGGAAGGCCGCGAGGTGGGCTGGGCCGCCTCCGGCCGCAACGGCGGCTTCTGCGCCGCCTCCCTCACCCACGGCCTGCCCAACGGCCTGACCCGCTGGCCCGACGAGATCGGGAAACTGGAGGAGCTGGGCCGGCGCAACCTCGACGGGATCGAGGCCGCGCTCGCCCGGCACGGCATCGACTGCGACTTCGAGCGCACCGGTGAGATCGACGTCGCCACCGAGACCTACCAGGCCCGGGAACTGAAGGACTGGCACCGGGAACTGGCGGAGAAGGGCCTCGCGGACGGCATCGAGTTCCTGGACGCCGACGCCGTGCGCGAACAGGTGCACTCGCCCACCTTCGAGGCAGGCCTGTGGGACCGCAGGGGCGTGGCCATGCTGCACCCCGCGAAGCTGGCCTGGGGCCTGAAGAAGGCCTGCGTCGAGCTGGGCGTGCGGGTGTACGAGCACACGCCCGCGCTGACCCTGAAGGGCTACGGCGGCGGCATGGCCGTACGCACCCCGTACGGCCAGGTCCGGGCCCGCCGGGTCGCGCTCGGCACGAACATCTTCCCGAGCCTGCTGCGCCGCGTGCGCTCCTACACCGTCCCGGTCTACGACTACGCGCTGATGACCGAGCCGCTGACCGCCGGGCAGCTCTCGGAGATCGGCTGGAAGAACCGGCAGGGGCTCGGCGACAGCGCCAACCAGTTCCACTACTTCCGGCTGTCCGCCGACAACCGCATCCTGTGGGGCGGTTACGACGCGGTCCACCACTACGGCGGCCGGGTGCGCGCGGAGTACGACGACCGGCCGGAGACCTACGCCAAGCTCGCGGGCCACTTCTTCACCTGCTTCCCGCAGCTGGAGGGCGTCCGCTTCACCCACGCCTGGGGCGGCGCGATCGACACCTGCTCGCGCTTCTCGGCGTTCTTCGGCACCGCGCACGAGGGCAGGGTGGCGTACGCGGCGGGGTACACCGGGCTCGGCGTCGGCGCCACCCGGTTCGGCGCGGACGTGATGCTGGACCTGCTGGACGGGGAGCGTACCGAGCGGACGGAGCTGGAGATGGTCCGCAAGAAGCCGCTGCCGTTCCCGCCGGAGCCGTTCGCCTGGACCGGCATCGCCCTCACCAAGTGGTCCCTGGCCCGCGCGGACGCGCACGGCGGCCGGCGCAACCTGTGGCTGCGGACGATGGACCGGCTGGGGCTGGGTTTCGACAGCTGACACCTTCTCCGTCAGATGTGACACAGGTCACTCCATTGGGTGCGCGGAACCCGCGTAATGCCCCGAGGCGGCCTCCCTCTCTCCTGCTGACGCGACCGCGTCGACAGGAAGAGCAGGGAGGCCTTCTTGATGACTGGGGCGAAGACGGCCGTCGAATGGCTGGCATCCGTCGCACCGGATCCCGGCACCTGCCGCTGGGAATGGGAACGCAACCCCCTCGGGGTCGCACTGCTGCCCGCCGGCAAGGCCTGGGACGTACTGATCCTGCCCGGCGTCCTCGGCCACCCGACCCTGGACGTGCTCACCCGCATCCTCGACCGGCCCGGCCCGGTCCTCGCCGACTTCGGCGACGACCGGGTCGGCTTCTTCGTGGCGCCGGGCACCGCGGCCCGCTGGGTCGGCACCGGCATCCGCACCGCCGGCCCCGGCACCTGGATCGTCGTACCGCACCCGGGTCGCACGGCCAGGGGGGTGCGCTGGCTGGTGCCGCCGGACGGCTCGGGCACGCTGACCGACCCCGCGCTGCTGGAACTGGCGATGCACGAGGCGGTGGCCGGGCTCGCCGGGGGCGGGGGACGGGATGAGGGAGGGTGCGGGGACGGGTAGCGCCGCGCATCTTGACACGAGGATTGGTCTGGACCAAATTGAGGGCGCTCCACCCTCCAACTCCCCCTCGCCCGGAGGCATCTGTGGACCGCTCCAGACCCCTGGTCGCCCTCCTCGCGGCTACGGCCCTGGCCGCAGCCGGCATCACCGCGCTCTCGTCGGCCGCCCGCGCGGCCGACGCGGAGGCCCTGACGAACGGCGGCTTCGAGTCCGGCCTCACCGGCTGGACCTGCACGGCCGGCACGACGGTCGACTCACCCGTGCACAGCGGAAGTTCGGCACTCCAGGCGACCCCGGCCGGCAACGACGACGCCCAGTGCGCGCAGACGGTGACCGTCCAGCCGAACTCGACGTACACGCTGTCCGGTTACGTCCGCGGCTCCTACGTCTACCTCGGCGCGAGCGGCACCGGCACCACCGACGTCTCCGCCTGGACCCAGTCCGCCCCCGACTGGCAGAAGCTGAGCACCACCTTCACCACCGGCGCCACGACCACCAAGGTCACCGTCTACACCCACGGCTGGTACGGCACCGGCGCCTACGACGCCGACGACATCTCCCTCATCGGTCCCGGCGGCACCGGAACCGGACAGCCGCCCGCCGCCCCCGCGGGCCTGACGGCCGGATCCGTCACCGCGTCCTCCGTCGCCCTGTCCTGGCCGGCCGTCACCGGCGCCACGAGCTACACGGTCTACCGCGACGGCGTGAAGTCCCAGACGGTGACCGGTACTTCGGCCACCGTCACCGGGCTCTCGGCGTCGACGGCGTACAGCTTCCAGGTCACGGCGAGCAACGACGCGGGAGAGTCCGCGAAGTCGGCGGCCGTGACGACGACGACCGGCACGGACGGCGGCGGTGGCGGCGGCTCGGCGGACCTGCCGACGCACGCCCTCGTCGGCTACCTCCACTCCAGCTTCGCCAACGGCTCCGGGTACACCCGCCTCGCCGACGTCCCCGACAGCTGGGACGTCATCGACCTGGCCTTCGGCGAACCCAGCTCGCCCACCTCCGGGGACATCCACTTCACCCGCTGCCCGGTCACCGACTGCCCGAACGCCGAGTCCGACGCCGACTTCAAGGCGGCGATCAAGGCCAAGCAGGCGGCCGGCAAGAAGGTGCTGATCTCGATCGGCGGCCAGAACGGCCAGGTCCAGCTGACCACCACGGCGGCCCGCGACGCCTTCGTCTCGTCGGTCTCGGACATCATCGACACCTGGGGCCTGGACGGCCTCGACATCGACTTCGAGGGCCACTCGCTGTCCCTGGACACGAACGACACCGACTTCAAGAACCCCACGACACCCGTGATCGTGAACCTGATCTCGGCCCTGAAGACCCTGAAGGCCGAGTACGGCCCGAAGTTCGTCCTGACCATGGCCCCCGAGACCTTCTTCGTGCAGAACGGCTACCAGTACTACGGCACCGGCAAGTGGGGCGGCCAGGACCCGCGCTGCGGGGCGTACCTCCCGGTGATCTACGCCCTGCGCGACGACCTCACGCTGCTGCACGTCCAGGACTACAACTCGGGCCCGATCATGGGCCTGGACAACCAGTACCACTCCATGGGCGGCGCCGACTTCCACATCGCCATGACCGACATGCTGCTCACCGGCTTCCCGGTCGCGGGCGACCCGAACAACGTCTTCCCGCCGCTGCGCCCGGACCAGGTGGCGATCGGCATGCCGGCCTCGACCGAGGCGGGCAACGGCTACGTGGCGCCCGCCGAGGTCACGAAGACCCTGGACTGTCTGACGAAGAAGACGGACTGCGGCTCGTACCAGACCCACGGGACCTGGCCCGCGCTGCGCGGTCTGATGACGTGGTCGGTGAACTGGGACCGGTACGCGAACTGGGAGTTCCAGAAGAACTTCGACGCGTACTTCGGCTGATGACCAGGCTGAGGGCGGTCAGCAGCACGGTGCACAGACACCAGCTGGCCACCACGTCCAGCGGCCAGTGGTACCCGTGCCGGACCAGGCCGTACGACACGCCGAGGATCAGCGCCGCACCGAGGGCGACCAGGGTGCGGCGGGCGGCCGTGGAACGCAGCCAGGGCAGCAGGAGCAGGGTCGCGGAGCCGTACGCGACGGCCGCCGTGGCCGTGTGTCCGGAGGGGAAATAGCCGACGGCCGGGGGCATCACGGGGGTCCCCGGCCGTGCGGTCCAGTCCTTCAGCGGCACGACGACCGCCGGGAGCAGCGCCATGAGGACGGCCGCGGCGGCGGGCGGCAGCCACCAGCGCGCGGCACCGGCACGCCGGCCCCGCCACAGCACGTGGGCGAGGGCGATCACCAGCACCGGCACGGCGACCTGGACGTTGCCGAGGTCGGAGAGGACCTCGGAGAACGTGTCCGGACGGACGAGGGCCCGGCTGACCCGGGCGTCCAGGCGCAGCAGGGGGCCGTGCGCCACGACCTGCCAGGTGAGCAGGGCGAAGAGCACGGCCGGGAGAACCAAGAGCGGGGCGTGCGGGGCACGGCGGACGACGGTCGACACGGCGCCAAGCTTCGCAGACGGGGCGTGCGGCGCGGAGAAGGAGGTCGGCCGCCCCGGAACAGGGGGGGTGGTTCCGAGGCGGCCGTCCGGACCGGAACGTCGCGCGCCCCGGGGGGTTTGGGGCGGCGACCGTCCGATCGGTGAGGAGATCCCGGAGCCGTCAGGCGCCGGATGTGTGCGCGAGGGCACGACCAGGTCGAAGCTGGGGAAGCCCCGGCCTGAAATCGCCCACAGTCCCCTGTGGACGGGGTGTATCTCTCATCTGCCTAGAACCTACGGCAGGCGGACGCGCTTGGGCAGACGGAACGGCGTCCCGTCATCCACCTCGCACACGTTCTTCACACGGCCTGTCGTACGTCACGTCAGCAGTGCGCGCACCGGTGGCTCAGATGCGGGCGAAGGCCTGCTCGATGATGTCGAGGCCCTCGTTGAGCAGGTCCTCGCCGATGACCAGCGGGGGCAGGAAGCGCAGCACGTTGCCGTAGGTGCCGCAGGTCAGGACCAGCAGGCCCTCGGCGTGGCAGGCCTTGGCGAGCGCCGCGGTGGCCTCCGGGTTCGGCTCCTTGGTGGCCCGGTCCTTGACCAGCTCGATCGCGATCATCGCACCGCGCCCACGCACATCGCCGATGACGTCGAACTTCTCGGCCATGGCCGAGAGGCGCCCCTTCATGACCTCCTCGATGCGCTTGGCCCTGGCGTTGAGGTCCAGCTCCTTCATGGTCTCGATGGCACCGAGCGCACCCGCGCAGGCGACGGGGTTGCCGCCGTACGTACCGCCGAGTCCGCCGGCGTGCGCGGCGTCCATGATCTCGGCGCGGCCGGTCACGGCGGCGAGCGGAAGCCCGCCCGCGATGCCCTTGGCGGTGGTGATGAGGTCGGGAACGATCCCCTCGTCCTCACACGCGAACCACTGCCCGGTCCGGCAGAAACCGCTCTGGATCTCGTCGGCGACGAAGACGATCCCGTTCTCGTTGGCGAACTTCACGATCTCCGGCAGGAAGCCCTTGGCCGGCTCGATGAATCCGCCCTCGCCGAGGACCGGCTCGATGATGATCGCGGCGATGTTGTCCGCACCGACCTGCTTGCTCATCTGGTCGATGGCCTGCTTGGCGGCCTCGGGACCGGCGTTCTCCGGCCCGGTCGGCCAGCGGTAGCCGTACGCCACCGGGACCCGGTACACCTCGGGCGCGAACGGCCCGAAGCCGTGCTTGTACGGCATGTTCTTGGCGGTGAGCGCCATCGTGAGGTTGGTGCGCCCGTGATACCCGTGGTCGAACACCACGACGGCCTGCCGCTTGGTGTACGCCCGCGCGATCTTGACGGCGTTCTCGACGGCCTCGGCGCCGGAGTTGAACAGCGCGGACTTCTTGGCGTGGTCGCCCGGGGTCAGCTCGGCCAGCGCCTCGGCGACCGCCACGTAGCCCTCGTACGGGGTGACCATGAAACAGGTGTGGGTGAAGTCGGCGAGCTGGGCGGAGGCGCGCCGTACGACGGCCTCGGCGGAGGCGCCGACGCTGGTCACGGCGATGCCGGACCCGAAGTCGATGAGGCTGTTGCCGTCGACGTCCTCGATGACGCCGCCGCCGGCGCGGGTGACGAAGACCGGCAGCGTGGAGCCCACGCCCTGCGCGACCACGGCGGTGCGGCGGGCCTGCAACTCCTGCGACTTCGGGCCGGGGATGGCGGTGACGACGCGGCGCTCCTGCGGAAGTGCGGTCATGAGGGCTCCTGATGATCTTGCGTACGGGCGTGGTGTCCGGCGTCCCGAACGGTCCGGGGCCGTGCGTTTTCGGCCGCTTACATGTCTTTCTTCGCAGGCTAGGGCCGGGAGCGGGGGGTGGGCATGCTCCATGTGGGCGTTGTCGGCGAGGTTCCTTGTCCGCGTTGGACATAGCCGTTCGCCCGGATTCCGCCCGGCCGCCCGGCCCCGTCCGCCCCGTAAACGGTGAACTCCCCCTGCGGGGGCGTTAGATTGACTCGCTGATGGTGGAGGGAACGGCTGGTCAGGGGGCAAGGGCGATGGACAGCGACGGCACACGCGACGCACGCGGCACGCATACCCGTCCGGTACCACACCCGGCTGGGCCGTTGGAGGGAGCGGACGTGCCACCCCGGCCGTCCCGGGCGCCCGACGTGCCGCCGCCCCGCACCGCCCCGCCCTCGCACGCCCCCCACGGTGCGCCGGGCCGCGCGCCCGTCGCCGAGTGGCTCGACCAGCCGCGACCGGCCGTCGAGCCCGGCATCTGGCGTTACGGCTACCGCCCGCCCAAGGCCGCCCGCCCCGCCCAGCGGCTGGCCCCCGTCACCGTCGTCGGCTTCGCCGTGCCCCTGGCGGCCGGGCTGCTGCTGTGGTCGCTGTGGCGGCACGGCAGCCTCCCTTATCAGTGGACCGTCCTCAAGCTGCTCACCCCCGACGGCTGGTGGTGGGGCGGCACCACCTCCCCCAAGAACTTCAAGGGCGCCGAAGCCCTCACGGTCGCCGACGGCGTGGTCTTCGCGATCCTCGTCTACGCCATGGCACGCCTGGGCAGCTGGGGCGACGTCATCCGGCACGTCGTCGGCCGCCGTGCGCAGCCCGCCCGTGCTCTGCTCGCCGCGCTCGGCGCGCTGATCGCGCTGGCCTTCGTCTTCCCGACCTGGTTCGGTCTCGGCTGGGACCCCCTCCCCGTGCTGGATCCGCTGTTCTCGCTCATCGTCCTGATCACCGGCGACTACAGCGTGTTCGCCTCGGAGTGGCTCACGGACGGGCTGTACACGCTCGTCACCGTGCTGGTGCTGTGGCCGTTCGCCCGGCTCGGCGGCTGGTCGTCCCTCGCCCGGGAGGCGCTCGCCGCGCGCGGGCGGGCGAAGGCGGGCCAGACCGTACCGGCGGTCGTCGACCGGCGGCCGTCGCAGTGGCCCGAGCTGCGCGAGGGCGGTCAGCACCGGGCGGCGGACCTGCTCGCTGCCGAGGTGGCCGCCGGCCGGATGAACGACGTGGACTGCGCGCGGGTCGGCCACATGTGGACCGTGGCCCGTGCCCGCGCCCGGGTCTCGTCCTTCTCCGACACCGTCCTGCGCGAGGGCGCCGCGGCGTGGACCCATCCGTCGGGCCACCGCGACCTGCCCGGCCGTACCGGCCGCCACGATCTGCTGGCCGGACAGGTGCGCGTCGGGCAGTGGGTCGCGGGAGAGCGCACCCCGCGCGGATACGGCGGCGCGGGGGCCGCACTCGCGCCGGACACCCTCGGCACCTCGCTGCTGGCCGTCGGACCCTCCGGCGCGGGCAAGACCCGCCATCTGATCCAGCCCGTCGTCGAGTCGCTCGGGCTGCAGGCACTCACCGGACAGTGCGCCGTCGTCACCGTCTGCGCGGCCGGCACCCCGCTCGGCCCCGACTCCGCCCACGACGTCGTCGTACGCCTCGGTGACCCCGTGTCCGTCCACGACCTCGACCCGTACGCCGAGTCCGAGGATCCCGACGAGGCGGCCGCCTTCCTGGCCGAGGGGCTCGTCGGTGATCTGGACACGGTGAGCGGGCAGCGGGCGGTCACCGCGCTCGCCCAGCTCCTCGGCCCCTACCGGGCGGCCCACGGCCGATTTCCGGCCCTGCCCGTGCTGCGTGAACTGCTGGAAGGGGAGCCGTCGGCCCTGGCGGCGCTGCGGGCGGCACTGGCCGGCGACGAGCACGGCGCGATGCGCCGCGAACTCGAGGCGCGCGCCCGGCAGTCGGGCAGCGCCGGCGACCCCGGCCCGATCCTGGCGGACCGGCTCGCCGTGCTGGACCGCCCGGTGTTCGCCGAGTTCTTCGGCGCGGAGGGCGCCGGTACCCGGCCGTTCTCGCTGCGCGCCGTCGCCCACCATCCGCTGCGGGTCCGTATCGACCTGCCCGAGCGCGGGCACGAAGAGGCGGGACGGATCGTCACCCGGCTGGTGCTGGCCCAGTTCGGCGCCGTCGCGCTGGCGGGTGAGCGCACCCACTTCGCCTGCCTCGTCCTGGACGACGCCACCGGCGCGGTGACGACCGATTCCCTGCGTCGCATCCCGCGGCTGCGCTCGCGCAACGCGGGCGTCGTGCTCGCCCTGCGCACCGTCGGCGACGTCCCCGAGGCGCTGCACGGACCGCTCTACGCGGCCGTCGGCTGCCGGATGGCGTTCTCCGGGGTGGCCACATGGGACGGGGGCAGGTTCGCGGACGCCTGGGGCACCGAGTGGGTGGAGACGCGGGACGTGGCCCAGCACACCGTCTTCGCGAACCAGCCGATGACGCGCGCGATCCACGCCCTGCGCAAGCTGATCACCGGCAAGGCGGTGACGACCGAGGCCGTCACTGTCCGGCAGGTCGAGCGGGAGCGGTGGTCCGCTTCGGAGTTGGCGCACGCGGTGCCGGCGGGGCATGCGGTGTTGTCGTTGACCAGTGTGCGAGGGGAGCACGCGCCGCCGCTGCTCGTGGATCTGCGGGGATGAGGGGGCGGCGCGGGATCGTACGGTGAGGCAGAATCGGGGTGGGCCGTTCATACGCGGCGGCCAAAAGATCGCAGAGATCCCAGAGATCCCAGAGATCGTCCCAAGCCGGCGGATGCCTCTCACCGTGAAGGACCCATGCCCCCCACGCTCGCCTCGCTCGTCCACCACTCCGCGCTCAAGCTGACCGTGCGCGCGGGCGAGGACCACCTCGACGTGCCCGTCCGCTGGGCGCACGTCAGCGAGCTGGCCGACCCCGTGCCGTACATGGAGGGCGGCGAGCTGCTGCTGATCACCGCTCTCAAGCTGGACGCGGAGGATCCGCAGACCATGCGGCGCTATGTGAAACGGCTGGTGGGGGCCGGTGTCGTGGGACTCGGGTTCGCCGTAGGGGTGAACTACGAGGAGATTCCCGAGGCGCTCGTCGACGCCGCGCGCGAGGAAGGGCTGCCGCTGCTGGAGGTGCCGCGACGCACGCCGTTCCTCGCCATCAGCAAGGCTGTCTCCGCCGCCATCGCCGCCGACCAGTACCGGGCCGTCACGGCGGGGTTCGCCGCACAGCGCGAGTTGACCAAGCAGACGCTCAACGCCGGCCCCGAGGGGCTGCTCGGGGCGCTCGCCGCGCAGGTCGACGGGTGGGCGGCCCTGTACGACGCCTCGGGCGCCGTCGTCGCCGCCGCGCCCGAGTGGGCGGGGCGGCGGGCCGCGCGGCTGACCGCCGAGGTGGAACGGCTGCGGGAGCGGCCCGCGCCCGCGTCCTCCGTCGTCGGCGGGCCCGAGCACGAGGACCGGGTCGAGCTGCACTCCCTCGGCACGGGACGGCGGCCGCGCGCCGCGCTCGCCGTCGGTACCGCCGCCGCCCTCGGCACCGCCGAGCGCTACGCCGTGCACTCCGCCATCGCCCTGCTCACCCTCACCACCGAACGCTCCCGCTCCCTGCACGCGGCCGAACAGCGCGTCGGCGCGGCCGTGCTGCGCATGCTGCTCGCCGGGGAGCCCGACCACGCCCGGACCGTCGCCGGAGACCTGTACGGCGGACTCCTCGACGCGCCGTTCCGGATGATCGTCGCCGAGTCCGTGTCCGGTACGGCGGCACGAGCGGTGTCCGGGGGTGCCACCGCCGCCGACAGCGGTGATGATCTCCTGGGCGGGCTCGCGGAGAGCGTGGAGTCCGCCGCCGCCCGCTCCGGCGAGGCCGTGCTGGTCGTGCCCGAGGGGGAGCGGCTGGTGGTGCTGGCCGCCGACGCGGGCGCGGCCGTGGCCGCCTGCACCCGGTACGCGGCGGCGCTGGAGGCCGCGCGGGCGGCGCCCGAGCGGGCCGGGGGCGACGAGGCGGAGCTGGTCGTGGGCCTGTCGGCGCCGGCCGGGCCGATCGCCGCGGCCGCCGCCTACAAGCAGGCCGAGCAGGCGCTGTCGGTGGCCCGGCGGCGTGGCCGGGTGCTGGTCGAGCACGAGCGGCTGGCCGCCGGGTCGGTGCTGCCGCTGCTGGCCGACGACGCGGTGAAGGCGTTCGCCGACGGGCTGCTGCGGGCGCTGCACGAGCACGACGCGACCGGTCGCGGCGATCTCGTCGACTCGCTGCGGGCCTGGCTGTCGCGGCACGGACAGTGGGACGCCGCCGCCGCGGACCTCGGCGTGCACCGGCACACGCTGCGGTACCGGATGCGCAGGGTCGAGGAGATCCTCGGGCGGTCCCTGGACGACCCGGACGTGCGGATGGAACTGTGGCTCGCCCTGAAGGCGACCTCACCGGAGTGACCGGCCGGCACCCGGCCGATCCGGCCTCGGCCTCCACCTGCCTGTCGGCGGCCGCCACCGTCGGCCGCCGACCCGTCACCCCGCCAATACGGCGTACCCCCCACCCCGACTGCTACGAGTCGGACAAGCGACCGTCGGCCGCCCCAGCCCTACCGTGGAGCACGAAAGCCAAGCACACCTCCAACGCGGAAGGGCCGGGACTCGAAACGATGACTTCCACCCACGCCTTCTGGCTCGCCGGCCGCCAGGTCACCGGCGAGGACACCCTCGACGTCACCTCCCCGTGGGACGGCCGGCTCGTCGGCAGGGTCGCCGTGCCGAGCGACGCCCAGGTCGAGGAGGCCGTGGCCGCCGCGTACGCCGTGCGTGACGAGTTCGCCGCCACCCCGGCCCACGTGCGCGCCGCCGCCCTCGACCACGTCAGCAAGCGGCTGGTCGAGCGCACCGAGGAGATCGCCCAGCTGATCTCCGCCGAGAACGGCAAGCCCATCAAGTGGGCCCGAGGCGAAGTCGGGCGCGCCGTCTCCGTGTTCCGGTTCGCGGCCGAGGAGGCCCGCCGGTTCAACGGCGGCGAGGCCCAGCGGCTCGACACCGACGCCGGCGGCCAGGGCCGCCTCGCGCTGACCCGCCGCTTCCCGAAGGGCGTCGTGCTCGGCATCGCGCCGTTCAACTTCCCGCTGAACCTGTGCGCCCACAAGATCGCCCCGGCGATCGCGGCCGGTGCGCCGATCATCCTGAAGCCGGCCCCGGCGACCCCCCTCTCCGGCCTGATCATCGGTGACCTGCTCGCCGAGACCGAGGGCCTGCCGGCCGGTTCGTGGTCGATCCTCCCGGTCGCCAACGACAAGATGCCCGCCCTCGTCCAGGACGAGCGGCTGCCGGTCATCTCCTTCACCGGTTCCGAGAAGGTCGGCTACGCGATCATGGACTCGGTGCCGCGCAAGCACTGCACGCTGGAGCTGGGCGGCAACGGCGCCGCGGTCATCCTCGGCGACTACGCCTCCGACGCCGACCTGGACTGGGCCGCGACCCGCATCGCGACCTTCTCCAACTACCAGGGCGGCCAGTCCTGCATCTCCGTGCAGCGCGTGATCGCCGACGCGTCGGTCTACGACCGGCTGCTGCCGCGCATCGTCGCCGCCGTCGAGGCGCAGAACACGGGTGACCCGAGCGATGCCGCGACCGACGTCGGCCCGCTGGTCAGCGAGGACGCGGCCAAGCGTGTCGAGTCCTGGGTGGCGGAGGCGGTCGAGGCCGGTGCCCAGCTGCTCACCGGCGGCAAGCGTGACGGCGCCGCCTACGCGCCGACCGTGCTCACCGACCTGCCGGCCGACACCACCCTCGCCCGCGAGGAGGTCTTCGGACCGGTCCTCAGCGTGCAGAAGGCGGACGGCGAGGCCGAGGCGTTCGCCGCGGTCAACGCCTCCAAGTACGGCCTCCAGGCGGGCGTGTTCACCCGCGACATCCAGGCCGCCTTCCGCGCCCACCGCGCCCTGGAGGTCGGCGGCGTGGTGATCGGCGACGTCCCGTCCTACCGCGCCGACCAGATGCCGTACGGCGGCGCCAAGCAGTCCGGCGTGGGCCGCGAGGGCGTCAAGTTCGCGATGGAGGACTACACCTACGAGCGCGTGCTGGTCCTCACCGGTCTCGCGCTCTGACCTGCCACGGACAGGTCGGACGAGGCGGCCGCGGCCCACTGTGCGGGGGCCGCGGCCGTTCGTGCGCGCGAGGGAACGGCCGTTCGTGTTCCCACTGAATGATGTGCTCCGGTAAAGGATTTGATATCGGCAGGTCAATTATCTTGTTCTGTGCATGACTCACCCGTGGGGTTGCGTGTCGACTAGGGCGACCGATCTACGTCCGACTTCGGACCACTCAGGGGAACACATGCACATAGCCCGTACCGGGCGCGGCCTCGCCGCCACCGCCGCCACCGCCGCACTGGTCGCCGCAGGTCTGGCGACCGTCTCCTCGGCCGGCGCCACCACCGCCGCGCCCGCCGGCGTACCGCACACCTTCGCGCAGCCGGCCATCGCGGGACACACCCTCGCGCGCGACGTCGCGAGCCCCCTGCCCATCGCGCAGTGCCAGGCCAAGTGGCACATCAACTGCTACAACCCGCTCCAGTACAGAACCGCGTACAACCTCAACGCGCTGTACAAGAAGGGCATCACGGGCAAGGGGCGCACGATCGTCATCGTGGACTCGTTCGGCTCGCCGACGATCCAGCACGATCTCGACGTGTACAGCAAGCAGTTCGGGATGAAGAGCACCAAGGTCAACGTGGTCAAGTGGGGCAAGGTGCCCCCGTTCGACCCGAAGAACTCCGACATGACCGGCTGGGCCGGCGAGACCACGCTGGACGTCGAGATGGCGCACGCCGTCGCGCCCGACGCCAGGATCGTGCTGGTGGAGACGGCCGTCGCCGAGACCGAGGGCACCACCGGTCTGCCGGAGATGATGGACGCCGAGAAGTACATGATCGACCACGGGGTCGGCGACGTCATCAGCCAGAGCTTCGGCGCCACCGAGAACACCTTCCCGGGCTTCTCCAAGGGCGACTTCTCCAGCATCAAGAAGCTGCGGTACGCCTTCGAGGACGCCGCCCGCAAGCACGTGACCGTCCTCGCCTCCTCCGGCGACGGCGGCGCCACCGACGCCACCGCGGACGGCAAGGGCTACTACAAGTACCGCGTCAACTCCTGGCCCTCCTCGGACCCGCTGGTGACCTCCATCGGCGGCACCCAGCTCCATCTGAACGACAAGGGCCAGCGGGTCAAGCCGGACAGCGTCTACAACGACAACGGCGCGGGCGGCGGCGGCCAGTCCCACGTGTTCACCCGGCCGGGCTTCCAGAACGGCGTGAAGAACGTCGTCGGCACCCGCCGCGGCACCCCGGACATCTCGATGGCCGCCGCGGTCAACGGCGGTGCCTGGGTGTACTCCAGCTACGACCCGACCGCCACCGGCTGGGACGTCAGCGGCGGCACCAGCGAGGCCAGCCCCCTGTTCTCGGGCATCGTCGCCCTCGCCGACCAGGCGGGCGGCCACCGGGTGGGCGACATCAACCAGGCCCTCTACACCCTCCTGGGCCGCAAGGGCTCCGGCATCGTCGACGTCAACGACGGCACCGACAACAGCTACCAGGGTGTCAAGGGCTACAAGGCCGTCGACGGCTACGACATGGCCACGGGTGTGGGCACGCTGAACGCCCTGACCTTCGTGCCGGCTCTCGCCCGCGCGAGCCGCGGCTGACGCTCCTCCTGAGCAGGTGAAGGGGCCCGGCACCGCTGCCTTTCGGTGCCGGGCCCTTCCCATGCCGCCGGTCTCCTCCGGACCCTCAACCGGAGAAGCCGACGTGCGCGAGCCGCAGCGGGCCGCGCAGCCTGAGACGGACGTCGTGCACGCCCTCGGCGACGAGACCGGCGCCCAGCGTGGTGTAGGCGTACGGGCCGTCGGTGGGGGTGTCCAGGCGCAGGGCCGCGAGCACCGGGCCGCCGTCCAGGGAGAGTTCCAGGACACCCTGGCCCGCGAGCTGTGCGGTCACCTCCGTCACGCCCGGCCCGAAGTCGCAGGCACGGTAGACCAGTTCGGCCGTCCCGCCGTGCGCCGCGGTCACCGCGTCGCCCGCCGTCCGGGTCCGGTCCACGATCGCGACGCCCGACTGCTCGTCGAAGTCGGCGCCCGCGAGGCCGCGCCGGAGCACCGGACGCGGGACCGGCGGGGCGCCGTCCACGTGCACGGTCGTGCGCAGCCGGATGTCCTCGCTGGACGCGCCGACCAGCAGGTCGTACGGCCCGGTCTCCAGGCGCGGACCGCCGAGCGCCACGTCCCAGAACTCCAGCGCGGACAGCGGGACCTCGAAGGCCACCCCGGCCCGCTCGCCGGGCGCGAGACCGAGCCGGCGGTGGGCCAGCAGCTGCCGGCACGGGCGGGGCACCGACGGGTCCACGGCCCGTCCGTAGAGCTGGACCACCTCGTCCGCCGCCCGGTCCCCGGTGTTCGTCACCGTGCAGCGGACGCGGAGCGCGCCGCCCGCGACGCAGGCCGCGAGACCGCCGTAGCCGAAGGAGGCGTACGACAGGCCGTGGCCGAAGGGGAACAGCGGGACGCCGTCGAAGTAGAGGTAGGTCTGGCGCCCGCCGATCACGTCGTAGTCCATGAGGTCGGGCAGGTCGGCGTCGGCGGCGTACCAGGTCTGCGGAAGCCGGCCCGCGGGACAGACGTCGCCGGCCAGGACGCGGGCCAGGGCCGTGCCCGCCGCCTGGCCGCCGTGCGCGGTCCACAGGACGGCCGGCAGCCGGGCCACGTCGACCGCGTAGGGAAAGGCCGAGGTCAGGGCGAGCACCGTACGGGGGTTCGCGGCGCGGGCCGCACGCAGCAACCGCCGCTGGTGTGCGGGTAGTTCGAGGGTCGTACGGTCCTCGGTCTCACGGCCGCCGATGTGCGGGTCGTTGCCCGCGACCACGAGCACCACCTCCGCGCGCTCCGCCGCCCGGACCACGGCGTCCTCGCCCCGCTCGACCGTGATCACCTCGAAGACGTCACCAGGGCCCGCTGTCCCGGCAACCTGCACGCCGTCGGCGGCGACCTGGACATGGCGGCCCGTGCCCAGATGCCGGAGGAGGTGACCACTGTGGTGCGGTTCGAGGCAGAACGTCTCCTGGACCACCCAGCCGCCCGGCTGGTCGGCGGAGGCGCGGACGTAGCCGTCGTCGGCCACCGACAGATACCGGCCGTCCGGCGCGCGCAGGGTCAGCACGCCCTCACCCCAGTCCACCAGCGCGAACTCGGTGCCGGCCGCGTCCGTGGTGAGCGGCGGCAGATCGGTGCGGCCGGCCAGCAGCGCCGGGTCGAGCGCGCCCTCGGCGCCCCGCGCCTCGTCCGGCGCGTCCGCGGGCGGCACGTGCAGGAACGCCCCCGTGGCGGTGCGCAGCCGGACCCGGTCCACGCCCTCGGCGAACTCCACGCGCGCGGCGCCGAACCGCTCGTACAGCCCCTCCAGCGGGGTGGAGCGGTGCAGGAGGCTGCCGCTGTACCAGTCCAGCTTGCACTCGTCGGCGAGCAGGCCGACCACCGCGATCCGGGTGTCGGGTGCGAGCGGCAGCAGGTCCTCGTCGTTCTTCAGCAGCACGATGGCCTGCTCGGCGGCCTCCCGCGCGAGCTCCCGGTGCGCAGGGGTGTCGAACGCGCCGGTGCCCGCGTGCGGGTCGTCGTGCGGGTCGAACTCGCCGAGCCGGAAACGGACGGAGAGCTGACGGCGTACTGCGGTGTCGATGTCCGCCTCGGTCAACAGGCCCTGCTCGTGGGCCCTTTCGAGGCGCCCGGTGATCTGCGAGCTGTCCGTGCCGTGGTCGGTGAAGCTGTCCACGCCGGCCAGCAGGGCGGCCGCGACGGCCTCCTCGTGGGTGTCGAAGTAGTGCTCGGCGTCGACCAGGTTGGAGGGCGCGCCCGCGTCCGAGCAGACCAGCAGCTCCTGCCCGGTCCAGGTGCGCAGGGGGTCGCGCAGATACGGCGAGACATGGTTGGGGCGGCCGTTGACCAGGTTGTACGCGGGCATCACCCCGGCCACCGCGCCCGCCTCGACCGTGTCACGGAAGGCGCGCAGGTCGTACTCGTGCAGCACGCGCGGGCGGACGGAGGCGGAACAGGTGGCCCGGTCGGTCTCGTTGTTGTGGGCCAGCCAGTGCTTCAGGACCGGTGCGGTGCGCCAGTACAACGGATGATCGCCGCGCAGGCCGCGCGTGTACGCCGTGGCGATCGCCGAGGTCAGCTCCGGGTCCTCGGAGTAGCCCTCCTCGCCCCGGCCCCACAGCGGGTGGCGCAGCAGATTGACCGTCGGCGACCAGACGTTGAGGCCGACCCGCTCGTCCCGCGACCGCATCGCACGGGCCTCCCGGGACACCGCCTCGCCGACCCGCCGCACCAGCTCCGGGTTCCAGGTCGCGCCGAGCCCGACGGCCTGCGGGAACACGGTCGCCGGGCCCATCCAGGCCACCCCGTGCAGCGCCTCCTGGCCGGTGCGGAACGGGGCGATGCCGAGGCGCTCGACGGCCGGCGCGAACTGGTGCAGGAAGGAGATCTTCTCGGCCAGGGTGAGCCGCGCCAGCAGGTCGTCGATGCGCTTCGCGAAGGGCAGATGCGGATCGCGGAACGGCGGGGCGGACGGCGGGTCAACGGTCACGGGCGGTTCCCCTTGCGCATGGAGCGACGAGACGTATTCGAAGCGCTTCGATGCTCGGACGGCCGAGGCCGGGATGTCAAGGTACCTGCGGGAAGAACACTCGTATACGGCCGATTCTGCAAGGGGTGTTGGCGGTCGCGCGAAGGCCGAGCGCATCGCGGAAATCTTGGGGACGACCCTTGTGCGCCCCCATGTGTTCACTTAACCTCGCAGCAATATCGAAGCGCTTCGACTGACTTCGAAGGGTTGACGCAATGACGCCGAACGCCGCCTCCGCCGCCTCCGCGCCCGGCCGGAGAGAACCTCCCAGCCGGCGGAGCTTCCTCGCCTCCGGTGCGGTCGCCGCCGTGGCGGTCACGGGAGGCATGCCGCTGCTCAGCGCGTGCGGGGCGGCGGACAGCGGGTCGGGCGGCGGCACCACCTCCGGCAAGAACGCGAAGGAGCTGCTGCCGGCCTACGTGGCGAGCAACGTGGTGGCCCCCGACATCCCGTCGAAGAACGGCTCCTCGATGGGCTTCACCAGCAAGCTGGACATCGCCGGCCTCAAGACCTCGGTCCCGAAGAAGCTCGGCAAGGGCGGCAAGGTCACCGTCATGTCGCCGTTCTGGGGCTCGCCGCCCCGGCAGGGCAACCCCTACTACACGGCGATGAACGACCTGATCGGCGCCGATGTCGTCTGGCAGAACCAGGACGGCAACACCTACGACCAGAAGCTCGGCGCGGTCCTCGCCTCCAGCGACGTGCCGGACGTGGTGGTCATCCCCGGCTGGAACATGGGGGGCAAGATACCCAGCGCCATCATCAGCAAGTTCGCCGACCTCGGCCCGTACCTGTCGGGCGACAAGGTCAAGGAGTACCCGAACCTCGCGGCGATCCCGGCCGACGCCTGGCAGCGTTCCCTCTTCGGCGGCACGTTGCGCGGCCTGCCGATGCCCGCGTCGTACGTCACCAACATCGTGCCGCTGTACCGCAAGGATCTCTTCGACAAGGCGGGCTACCAACTCCCCAAGTCAGCGGACGAGTTCACGGCACTGTGCAAGGACATCACCAACGCGCGGGCCAAGCGCTGGGCGTGCGGCGACATGAAGTGGACCGCGTTCAACGTCTTCGGCGTGCTGTCCGGCTCGGAGAAGGCTCTCGGCTGGAACATGACCGACGGCAAGCTGGTCAACCGCATCGAGACCGAGGAGTACCTCGAAGCGCTGGAGTGGACCCGCAAGCTGTTCGCCGCCGGATACGTTCATCCCGACTTCGAGCTCGGCAAGAGCCAGGCCACCGACCCCAGCTCCAAGTTCGCCGCCGGCGAGTTCCTGATCTGGAACGACGACATCGTCAACTGGTACGGCCAGCAGGCCGCGCAGGCCGCCCAGAACCCAAGCTTCCGGATCTGGGGCATGGACCTGTTCGGCCACGGCGGCGGCAGCCCCGCCCTGTGGGCTGCCGAACCGGCCGGCATTTTCGCCTTCGTCAACGAGAAGGCCTCCGAGTCGGTCGTCCGCGACGTGCTGGCCGTCGCCGACGTCACCGCGGCGCCGTACGGCACCAAGGAGTGGATGCTCACCAACTACGGCGTCGAGGGCACCCACTACAGCCTCAAGAACGGTGTGCCGGTCAAGAACGACAAGGGCAACAACGAGGTCGTCAACGCGTTCGTGATGATCGCGAGCCCGGCGTCGACCATCGCCCACCCCGACTATCCCGACATCACCAGGGCCAGCGTCGAGTGGCAGCAGCGGATGGGCGCGTTCACCAGGAAGTCGACGTTCTGGGGACTCCAGATCAGCGAACCCGCCCGCTACACCGATCTCTCCGACGACTTCGAGCAGTTGGAGGACGACGTCGTCCGCGGCCACAAGAAGATCAGCGACATGCAGCAGGCCGTCTCCGACTGGAAGAGCAAGGGCGGGGACAAACTGCGCGACTGGTACAAGAAGCTGCTCGACGAGAACGGCACGGCGGCCGGCTGAACCGGGAGGAGGCGGTGAACAGGAAGAAGACGGTGGACGGGAAGAAGACGGTGGACGGGAAGCCGAGTCTGCGGCGCAGATTCGGACGCGACCGCGTCCTGCTGCTGATGACCCTGCCCGCGGTCCTGCTGATCCTTGTCTTCAACTACCTGCCGATCCTCGGCAACGTCGTCGCCTTCCAGGACTACAACCCGTACGTCAGCGACAACGGCATCGTCTCGATGCTGCACAGCGCCTGGGTCGGCCTGGACGACTTCCGGCAGATCTTCGCGGACTCGGCCTTCTGGAGCGCCGTCAAGAACACCCTGGTCCTGTTCGTCCTCCAGCTCGTGCTGTTCTTCCCCGTGCCGATCCTGCTCGCGCTGCTCATCAACAGTGTGGTCAGACCGCGTGTGAGGGCGTTCGCCCAGGCCGTGCTCTACCTCCCGCACTTCTTCTCGTGGGTGCTGGTCATCGCCGTCTTCCAGCAACTCTTCGGCGGCGCGGGCGTGTTGTCGCAGCTGCTGCGCCAACACGGGTACAACGGGCTCGACATCATGACCAACCCGTCCACCTTCAAGTTCCTCGTCACGGCCGAGGGGATCTGGAAGGACGCGGGCTGGGGAATCATCATCTTCCTCGCCGCACTGGCCTCGGTCAGCCCCGATCTGTACGAGGCGGCGGCGATGGACGGCGCCGGCCGCCGGCGCCGCATGTGGCACGTCACGCTGCCCGCCCTGCGCCCGGTGATCGCGCTGCTGCTGGTGCTGCGGGTCGGCGACGCGCTGACCGTCGGCTTCGAGCAGATCCTGCTGCAGCGCGACGCCGTGGGACCCGGCGCGGCGGAGGTCCTCGACACCTTCGTCTGGTGGAACGGCGTCCGCAACCAGAACTTCGGCTACGCGGCCGCCGCCGGTCTGATCAAGGGCGTGGTCAGCCTCGGCCTGGTCCTCGCCGCGAACAAGGTGGCCCATCTCATGGGCGAGCAGGGGGTGTACAAGAAATGACCGCCGTCATCGACACGCCACCCGTCCGGGAGCGGCCGCCGTCCCGGTCGGCCGTGCGGCCCCGCCCGGTGTGGGAGGAGGAGCCGACCAGGGCCGGTCTCGCCGGCAAGGGCCTCGTCCTGGCCCTGGCCTGCCTCGGTATCCTCTTCCCGCTCTGGATCGTGGTCGTCACCAGCGTCTCCTCCCGGAAGACGATCGACCAGGCGGGCGGGCTGGTGATCGTCCCGAAGGGGATCACGTTCGTCGCGTACCGGGAACTGCTGAGCGGCGGCCAGGTCACCCGGGCCGCGGTCATCAGCATCCTCGTCACCCTCGTCGGCACGCTGTTCTCCATGGTCGTGTCGGTCCTGTGCGCCTACGGCCTCTCGCGCATCGGCTCGCTCGGACACCGCTGGTTCCTCATGTTCCTGCTCGCGACGATGTTCTTCAGCGCGGGCCTGATCCCGACATACCTGCTGGTCCAGTCCCTGGGCCTGATGGACAGCTACCTCGCCCTCATCCTCCCGAGCGCGGTGAGCGTCTTCAACATCCTCGTGCTGCGCGGGTTCTTCATGGGCATCTCGCAGGAACTGATCGACAGCGCGCGCATCGACGGAGCCGGGGACTTCCGGATCCTGTGGCAGATCGTCATGCCCCTGTCCCGCGCGGTCCTGGCGGTCATCACCCTCTTCTACGCGGTGGGCTACTGGAGCGCCTGGTTCAACGCGTCCCTGTACCTGAACGACCAGGACAAGATGCCGCTCCAGAACGTCATGATCCAGCTGGTGCAGAAGCAGCAGGCGCCGGTGGGGCTGGGGCAGGCGATCAGGACCGGTGAGCTGTCGGGTCTGGCCGTTCAGATGGCGGTGATGGTGATGGCGCTGCTGCCGGTGACGGTGCTGTCGCCGTTCGTCCAGAAGCACTTCAGGAAGGGGATGCTGACGGGGGCGGTCAAGGGCTGACCCGAGCCTTCAGCCGCTCACCCGGCGGCACCCCGCGAGCGCGGGCAGGCGACCCCACCCCCGCCCGGCGACAACTCCGTCCACCAACCCACCGAGGTCCGCCATGCCCACCCCCACCCGCAGAACCGTCCCCGCCGGCACCGCGGCCCTCGTCACCCTCCCCACCAAGGCCACCGCGGCCGAAGCCACCGCCGAAGCCTCGCCGAGCCACCGCCGGCGCAATGCCGTGATCGGCGGCGCCGGCTGCTTCACCGGCATCCTCTTCCACCCGGCCACCCCCGGCCTCGCCCACGCCCGCACCGACATCGGCGGCGCCTCCCGCCGGGACGCCCGCGCGGGCGGTCACCGGCGATCCGCGCATCCACGGCCGCGTCCACCTCGCCGCCAACGGGCGCGGCATCCAGTACGGGGAGCCGCTATGAGACCGACCCTCGCCGACGCCGCCCGGGGCCGCATCCTCTTCGGCGGCGACTACAACCCCGAGCAGTGGCCCGAGGAGACCTGGCACGAGGACGTCCGGCTGATGAAGGCCGGGCACGTCAACTCCGTCACGCTCGGCGTCCTCTCCTGGTCCGCCCTCGAACCCGAGCCGGGCGCCCGGGAGTTCGGATGGCCCGACCGGCTCATGGACCTCCAACCGGACACCCTGCCCCGGGACGCCGACGGCCGGACCGAGGGGTGGGGCGGCCGGCAGCACTTCTCGCCCTCCAGCGCCACCTACCGGCGGTACGCCGCCGCCATCACCGAGGACCTGGCCGCCCGCTACGCCGGCCACGGCGACGAGGCAGCCGCCGCCTTCCGCCGCTGGCTGCGCACCCGCTACGACACCTGGGACGGCATCCTGCCCCCGCGCCACGCCCATGATCTGAAGAACCCCGCGCAGGTGGCGGACTTCCGGCGGTTCACCTCCGACATGCTCCTGGAGTGCCTCACCGCCGAGCGGGACATCGTCCGCCGGCACACCCCGCACACCCCTGTGACCAGCAACTTCATGCGGCTCTGGATCGGCCGGGACGCCTGGCGCCGGGCCGGCGAGGAGGACGTCGTCTCCGTCGGCCTCTGTCCCGACCCGCGTGATCCGCTCGGCGGGCAGCGCGGCGCGCTGGTGCACGACCTCACCCGCTCGCGGGCCCATGGCCCGTGGATGCTGATGGAGCAGGCGGCCGGGCCGGTCAACCGGCACGGCGTGAACCACCCCGAGCCACGCGGCCTGAACCGGCTCTGGTCCCTCCAGGCCGTCGCGCGCGGCGCCGACGCCGTCTGCTGCTTCCAGTGGCGCCAGTCCCGCCAGGGCGCCGAGAAGTTCCGCTCCGGGATGGTCAGCCATGCGGGGGAGCAGGGCCGTACCTTCCAGGAGATCCGGCGGATCGGTGCCGAGCCGGCGGCGCTCGGCGCGGAGGTGAAGGGGACCCGGATCGACGCGGACGTCGCGGTCCTGCACGACTGGCACTCCTGGTGGGCCGGCGCCCACGAAGGGCGGCCGTCGCGCGAGGTCGATCTGCCCGAGGTGCTGACCGCCTGGCACCGTGCCCTCTGGGAAGCGCATCTGACCCGCGACTTCGCCCACCCGGAGCAGGACCTGTCCGGCTACCGGTTCGTCGTCGTCCCGCAGCTCTACCTCCTCACCGACGCCGCCGTCGGCGACCTCCTGTCCTGCGTCGCGGGCGGCGGCACGACGGACTGCGGCTTCCTCACCGGCGTCGCCGACGAGGACGACCGGATCAGGCCCGGCGGCATGGACGCCCGGCTGCGCGGGCTGTTCGGCATCCGCACCCTGCACGAGTGGTGGCCGCCGGAGGCGGGGGAGTCCGTGCGGTGCGAGGGCTTTCGCGGGACGCTGTGGTCGGAGGAGATCGAGGCCGAGCCCGGGGTCGCCGAGACCGTGCCGTACCGGGGCGGTGAGCTGCTCGCCTCCGTCGCCGCCGGGGCCGGGGTGCGCCCGGTACCGGCGGGACTGCCGGCCGGGGTCGAGGCGGTGCGCCGGGGCGGGCTGCTCTTCCTGCTCAACCACCGGAAGGAGCCGGTGACCGGCCAAGTGCCCGGCAGCCACCATGAGTTGCTCGGCGGAGGGAAGGTCGCCGGGTCCGTCACCCCCGACCGCTACGGAGTGGCGGTGCTGCGGCCATGAGCCACACACCCGTCCACGGAACGTGGGAGTCCGCCCCGGCGGCTCGCTGGGAGGACGCCTTCCTGAGCGGAAACGGCCGGCACGGCATCCTTGTGTTCGGTGATCCGAACGGCGAACAGGTCGTCGTCACCCAGCACACCCTGGTCCGGCCCAACGGCGGCGAGCAGGCCCGCCCGCCCCTGCTCGCCGACGGACTCGCCGCACTCCAGGACCGGCTGCTCGCCGGAGACCTCACCGCCGCCGAGAGCTTCACCGACGGCCGCCCGCTCCAGTGGGTCCAGCCCTTCCATCCGGCCTTCCGGATACGCGTCAAGAGAGCCGGCGCCAATGGGCCCGGACCCGGATACCGGCGGACCGTCGACTTCACCACCGGCGAAGTCACCTCCGCCTGCGGCGACTTCACCAGCCGGGCCTTCGTCTCCCGCGCCGACGACGTCGTCGTGCAGGAGGTCGTGGCGGGCGACGGCCTCGTCATCCGCCACGACCACCGGCTGCCCGGCGCGCCGGCCGGGCTCCGGGTCGGCCACGGCGCCCTCCTCACGCCCGAGGGCGCCCTGCTGAGCCTGCGCGCCCGCTACCCCGGCGGCGACCGCGCCTACACCGGGGTGACCCTCGTCGTCGGCGCCGGTGCCGAACTCCTCCCGCCGGGCGTCCGCGTCACCGGCGCCCGCTCGGTGCTGCTCCTCACCCGCGTCCTGCGGCACACCGGCGAGGCCGACGTGGCCGCCGAGGCGCGGCGGCTCCAGCACCTGGTGACCGGCGCCGGGCGGCCGTACGAGGAACTCCTCGAACGGCACCTGGAGTTGCACCGCACCGCCTACCGGCGGGTCGGCCTCGACCTCGGCGCCGACCCCGCCGAGCGCGCACTGCCCGGCTCGGAACTGCTGCGGCGCCCGGACAGCACCGCCCTGCTGGAACGGCTCTTCGCCGCCGGCCGCTACCACCTGCTCTCCAGCAGCGGCCTGCTGCCGCCCCGGCTCACCGGCCTGTGGACCGGCGACTGGGACACCGCCTGGTCCGGGGCGTTCACCACCAACGCCAACCTCAACCTCCAGACCGCCTCCGCACCCGCCGCGGCACTCCCCGAAGTGACCGACGCGCTCGCGGAACTGATCTGCGGCCAGCTCGACGACTGGCGCGAGAACGCCCGCGCGATCTTCGGCGCCCGGGGCGTGGTCGCTCCCACCCACACCGACGGCGAGTCGGGGCGGACGTACCACTTCGACCGCGCCTACCCCCACCAGCTGTGGACGGCCGGTGCCGACTGGCTGCTCAAACCGCTGGTCGACCGCGACGAGACGCGGGGCGAACGGGATCCGCGCACGGCCGCCGTCCTCGCCGAGGTCGCCGCCTTCTACGAGGACTTCCTCACCCGCACCGACGCGCACGGCCGGCTCGTCGTCGTGCCCTCCTACTCGCCCGAGAACCGTCCCGCGAATGCGAGCTGGGGCGCGCTCAACGCCGCCATGGACCTGTCCGCCGCCCGGCACGCCCTGCTCACCGCCGCCCGCTACCACCCCGAACAGGCGCCGAAATGGCGGCAGTTGGCGGAGCGACTGCCGCCGCACCGGGTCAACGCCGACGGCGCGCTCGCCGAATGGGCCTGGCCCGGTCTCGACGACACCTACGACCACCGGCACCTCAGCCACCTCTACGGCGTCTGGCCGCTCGACGAGATCAATCCCTACGACACCCCCGACCTGGCCGCCGCCGCCCACCGCGCCCTCGCCCTGCGCGGCGCCGAGAACCACTCGGCACACGGCCATCTGCACCACGCCCTGATCGCGGCCCGGCTGCGGGACGCCGGCCGGGCCGCGCACGCCCTGCGTGAGGTCCTCCGCGGCGACTTCTTCCACGCCTCGCTGATGAGCGCCCACTACCCCCACCGGGACGTCTACAACGCGGACGCCGCGCACACCCTGCCCGGCGTCCTGATCGAGATGCTCGTCCAGTCCACCCCCGACCGGCTGGTCCTGCTGCCCGCCGTCCCCGACAGCTTCCCGGCCGGTGAACTCCGGGGCGTGCGAACCCGGTTCGGCGCCGAACTCGACCTCGTCTGGGCTCCGGGGCGGGCCACGCTCACCCTCCGGCCGAGCCGTACCGCCCGCATCGACCTGCGGACTTCCTCCGGCGCACAGCCGCTCGACCTCGTCGCCGGAGAAGACCGCGTCCTCACCCTGGGGACGTGGTAGCCCCGCGCAACTCCCCCCACCCATGGAAGGGACACCATGGCAACACGCACGCTCGCCAGGGCCGCCACGGCCCTCGTCGCCCCCGCCCTGGCCCTCGGCGCCACCGTCGGCCTCGCCGCCGCGCCCGCCTCCGCCGCCGTCTGGTCCTCCTGCGACCAGTGGGGCAGCACCACGCTGAACGGCTACACCCTCTACAACGACGTCTGGGGCTCCGGCGCCGGCACCCAGTGCATCTGGGCCAACTCCGGCACCAACTGGGGTGTCAACGCCAGCCACCCCGACACCGGCGGCATCAAGTCCTACCCCAACGCCCAGAAGGTGATCGACAAGTCGGTCAGCTCGCTGGCCTCGCTCACCAGCAGCTACAACGTCACCGTCCCGTCGTCCGGCGCGTACGAGACGGCGTACGACATCTGGGACACCGACCACAAGTACGAGATCATGCTCTGGGTCAACAAGACCGGCGCCGTCGGCCCGCTCGGCACCTCGCAGGGCAGCCTCACCCTCGGTGGTTCCACCTGGACCGTCTACAAGGGCGACAACGGCTCCAACGACGTGTTCTCCTTCGTCCGCAGCTCCGACTCCGCCTCCGGGTCCGTGAACATCCTGCCGATCCTGAAGTGGATCAAGGACACCAAGGGCTGGTTCGGTGACGTGACCATCGGAGACCTCCAGTTCGGCTTCGAGATCACCTCCTCGGCCGGCGGGCTGAACTTCGCCGTCAACAGCGAGAGCGTCAGCAGCAGTTGAGCCGCCGACGCGGGAAAGGGGCCGGTCCCGCACGGGACCGGCCCCGGTCTCATCCGGCGATCGGCAGCCGCGCGCCGTCCCGCAGGAACAGCGGGATACGATCCAGCGGCGCGTCCACCGTCACCGCCGTACCGCCCGCGTACGACGTGCCCGTCCAGGCGTCCGTCCAGCTCGCCCCCGCCGGCAGGTACGCCGTACGGGCCCTGGCGCCCGCCGTCAGCACCGGAGCGACGAGGAGGTCGCGCCCGAAGAGGTAGGCGTCGTCCACCGACCAGGCCGCCCGGTCCCCGGGGAACTCCAGGAAGAGCGGGCGCAGCACGGGCAGACCCTGCTCGTGGGTCTCCCGCATGACCTCGAGGATGTACGGCTTCAGGCGCTCGCGCAGACGCAGACAGCGCTCCAGGATCGCGCCCGCCTCCTCGCCGTAGGACCACACCTCGTTGGGACCGCCGGTCATCTCCGGGCCGAGCGGCAGGCCGGGGTCGCGGAAGCCGTGCAGCCGCATCAGCGGGGACAGCGTGCCGAACTGGAACCAGCGGATCATCACCTCGCGGTACGCCGGGTCGTCCGGGTCGCCCCCGTGGAAGCCGCCGATGTCGGTGTTCCACCACGGGATCCCGGACAGCGCGGTGTTGAGCCCGGCCGCGATCTGCCGCCGCAGCGTCGCGAAGTCGGTGCCGATGTCACCGGACCACAGAGCCGCGCCGTAGCGCTGACTGCCCGCCCACACCGAGCGGTTGAGCGAGATCACCTCGTCCTCGCCGAGCCCGGCCGCCAGCAGCCCCTCGTGGAAGGCACGGGCGTTCTCGCGCGGGTACAGATTGCCGACCTCCAGGCCCGGACCCGCCCAGTAGCGCAGGTTCTCGGGGAAGCCGGGCTTCAGTTCGGGCTCGCACGCGTCCAGCCAGAACGCCGTGATGCCGTACGGGACGAGGTAGTTGTCCCGGATCCTCGACCACACGAACGCGCGGGCCTCCGGGTTCGTGGCGTCGTAGAACGCCACCTGGACGGGGGTGGCGACCTCCTTGTCCGGCCAGTCGGCGTGCGCCAGCGGGCCGTACTGCGTGCCGACGAAGTAGCCGCGCTGCTCCATCAGCCGGTGGTTCTCGGAGAGCGGGGACACCGACGGCCACACGGACACGACCAGCTTGATGCCCAGCTCGTCCAGCTCGCGGACCATGGCCGCCGGGTCGGGCCACTCCTTCGGGTCGAACTTCCACTCGCCGAGGTGCGTCCAGTGGAAGAAGTCGCACACGATCGCCGAGATCGGCAGGCCCCGCCGCTTGTACTCCCGTGCCACGGAGAGGAGTTCGTCCTGGGTGCGGTAGCGCAGCTTGCACTGCCAGAAGCCCGCCGCCCAGTCGGGCAGCATGGGCGAACGTCCCGTCACCGCACTGTAGGCGCGCTGACCGTCGGCCGGGGTGCCCGCCGTGATCCAGTAGTCGATCTGCCGGGCCGAGTCCGCGACCCAGCGGGTGCCGTTGCCCGCCAGCTCCACCCGGCCGATCGCCGGGTTGTTCCACAGCAGCGTGTAGCCCCGGCTGGACACCAGCACCGGGACGCTCACCTCGCTGTTGCGCTGGACCAGGTCCAGCACCAGGCCCTTCTGGTCCAGCCGCCCGTGCTGGTGCTGGCCGAGGCCGTACAGCCTCTCGTCCTCATAGGCGGCGAAACGCTGCTCCAGCCGGTGGTGGCCGTTGCCGACCGCCGTGTAGAGGCGCGGGCCGGGCCACCAGAAGTGCGCCCGCTCCTCGGCGAGCAGCTCGCCACCGTCGTCGGTACGCAGGAAGCGGAGCATGCCCTCGGCGCTCACCTCGACGGTCAGCGCGCCGACCGTCACCTTCCCGTCCGCCTCACCGGCCGTGATCGCCGCCCCGGCGGTCGGCGGGGAGTCGAGGAGCGCCCCCGGCAGCCCCTCCAGCACCGGACCGCCGAGCCGGGCGCGGACCCGGACCGCGTCCGGACCCCACGGCTCGATCCGCACCGTCTCCTGACGGCCGCTCCACTCCAGCGCCCCCTCCCGCACCTGGAGACGGCCGACGGTGGGGGCGGACTGGGCGAGGCTGACCTTGGGCTGCGCGAGGGCGGGCTGAGTACCGGCAGGCTGGTTCACGGCGGCTCCTGGGACGAGGAGTGCAGACAGGGACGCAGGCAGGGGTGTGCCCGGGGAGGGCACGGTCGGTGCAGGTCAGGACGTGGCCGACGCCGGTCCCGTGCTCGCCCGCTCGGTCAGCTCGGGCGCGAGCAGCACGACGCCGTCTCCGCCGCGCCCGTCCAGCTTGGCCACCAGGTGCTCCACGGCGCGCCGGCCCATCTCCTGTGCGGGGACGGCGACCGAGGTCAGCCGCACCGATGCCTGCACGGCGACCTGGTCGGGGCAGATCGCGACCACGGAGACGTCCTCGGGCACGGCCCGGCCCTGCTGGCGCAGCAGGGCGAGCAGCGGCTCCACCGCCGACTCGTTCTGCACCACGAACCCGGTCGTGCCCGGACGCTCGTCGTAGATCCGGGCCAGGGTGAGGGCCATCGCGTCGTACCCGCCCTCGCACGGGCGGTGCAGCACCCGTACGCCCGCCTCGCGGGCCCGGGAGCGCAGTCCGTCGAGGGTGCGCTCGGCGAAGCCGGTGTGCCGTTCGTAGACGGCCGGGGCCTCGCCGATGACAGCGATGTCACGGTGACCGAGCCCCGCCAGATGCGCCACGCACAGCGCGCCGGTCGCCGTCCAGTCCAGGTCCACGCAGGTCAGGCCGTCCGTGTTGGCGGGCAGCCCGATCAGCACCGAGGGCTGGTCGGTCCCCCGCAGCAGCGGCAGCCGCTCGTCCTCCAGTTCGACGTCCATCAGGATCATCGCGTCGGCGAGTCCGCTGCGGGTGACCCGGCGCACCGCGTCCGGCCCCTCCTCGCCGGTGAGCAGCAGGACGTCGTAGCCGTGCGTACGGGCCGTGGTGGCCACCGCGATGGCGATCTCCATCATCACCGGCACGTACATGTCGGTGCGCAGCGGGATCATCAGCGCGATGATGTTCGACCGGTTGCTCGCCAGCGCGCGGGCGCCGGCGTTCGGGTGGTAGCCCAGCTCCCGGATGCTCTCCTCGACCCGCTGCCGGGTGGTGGCGGAGATGGACCGCTTGCCGCTGAGGACGTAACTCACCGTGCTCGCCGACACTCCGGCGTGCTGGGCGACCTCGGCGAGGGTGACCATCCGGATCTCCAAGCTGTGTGAAGCGCTTCGACAGTGCGCGTATCCGATAGGGCGAGTGAGGGTGAGATCGACACTAGCCGCAGCCGGGGTGGGGTGTCCAGAGGTCGTCGAAGCGCTTCGACGGCCTCTTCGTGCACCACGTCCTTCGCCCGCCGCATCTATACCACCGGCCCGGACGTGAACCTCGACGACTTCCGGACACCACGGCTTACCTGGTGGATATCGGCTGAACGGACGCGCGAGGGGTGGTGGGGGCGGGCCGTTTCGGGTACGAACGATCCAGTAGCACGGGTCGGTAGCGAACGGTCCGCAATCATCCCTCTTCGCGGCGAGGTGAGCCTCATGTCCGCCCCCACCACCCCCCGTACCAACGTCACCGAGCGCGAGGCGCGTCAGGTGGCGGAGGCCGCCCGGGAACAGGACTGGCGCAAGCCCAGCTTCGCCAAGGAACTGTTCCTCGGGCGTTTCCGGCTCGACCTCATCCATCCGCACCCGCTCCCGGACGACGACTCCGTCCGGCGCGGCGAGGAGTTCCTGACGAAGCTGCGTGCCTTCTGCGAGACGACGGTCGACCCGGCCCGCATCGAGCGCGAGGCCCGCATCCCCGACGAGGTCGTGGCGGGCCTGAAGGAACTCGGCGCCCTCGGCATGAAGATCGACCCCAAGTACGGCGGTCTCGGCCTCACCCAGCTCTACTACAACAAGGCACTCGCCCTGGTCGGCTCCGTGAGCCCCGCCATCGGCGCGCTGCTCTCCGCCCACCAGTCGATCGGCGTACCCCAGCCGCTGAAGATGTTCGGCACCCAGGAGCAGAAGGACGCCTTCCTGCCGCGCTGCGCCCGCACCGACATCTCCGCGTTCCTGCTCACCGAGCCGGACGTGGGCTCCGACCCGGCCCGCCTCGCGACGACGGCCGTACCCGACGGGGACGACGCCTACGTCCTCGACGGGGTGAAACTGTGGACCACCAACGGCGTGGTCGCCGACCTCCTCGTCGTCATGGCGCGGGTGCCGAAGTCCGAGGGGCGCAAGGGCGGCATCACCGCGTTCGTGGTCGAGGCGGCCTCGGAGGGCATCACCGTCGAGAACCGCAACGCCTTCATGGGCCTGCGCGGCATCGAGAACGGCGTCACCCGCTTCCACCGGGTCCGGGTGCCGGCGGCGAACCGCATCGGCCCGGAGGGCGCGGGTCTGAAGATCGCGCTCACCACCCTGAACACCGGCCGGCTCTCCCTGCCCGCGATGTGCGCGGGATCCGGCAAGTGGTGTCTGAAGATCGCCCGCGAGTGGTCGGCGGAGCGCGAGCAGTGGGGCAAGCCGGTCGCGCTGCACGAGGCGGTGGGCTCGAAGATCTCCTTCATCGCGGCCACGACCTTCGCCCTGGAGGCCGTCCTCGACCTGTCCTCGCAGATGGCCGACGAGGACCGCAACGACATCCGCATCGAGGCCGCCCTCGCCAAGCTCTACGGCTCCGAGATGGCCTGGCGGATGGCCGACGAACTGGTCCAGATCCGGGGCGGACGCGGCTACGAGACCGCCGAGTCCCTGAAGGCGCGCGGAGAACGGGCCGTCCCGGCCGAGCAGATGCTGCGCGACCTGCGCATCAACCGCATCTTCGAGGGCTCCACCGAGATCATGCACCTGCTGATCGCCCGCGAGGCCGTCGACGCCCACCTGTCGGTCGCCGGTGACCTCATCGACCCCGACAAATCCCTGACAGACAAGGCGAAGGCGGGCGCGAACGCGGGCGTCTTCTACGCCAGGTGGCTGCCCAAGCTGGTCGCGGGACCCGGACAACTCCCCACGTCCTACGGTGAGTTCAAGCACGGGGTCGACCTGTCCGGGCATCTGCGCTACGTCGAGCGCGCGGCCCGCAAGCTGGCCCGCTCCACCTTCTACGCCATGTCCCGCTGGCAGGGCCGGATGGAGACCAAACAGGGCTTCCTCGGGCGGATCGTGGACATCGGCGCCGAGCTGTTCGCGATGAGCGCGGCCTGCGTACGGGCCGAACGGCTGCGCGTCCAGGGCGAACACGGCCACGAGGCCTACCAGCTCGCCGACGCCTTCTGCCACCAGGCCCGCATCCGGATCGAGGAGCTCTTCGGCCGCCTGTGGACCAACACGGACGGCGTCGACCACACGGTGGTCAAGGCCGTCCTCGCCGGGTCGTACACCTGGCTGGAGGAGGGAATCATCGACCCCTCCGGGGACGGCCCGTGGATCGCGGACGCGACCCCCGGACCGTCGGGACGGGAGAACGAACGCCGTCCGTACGGCGCTTGAGGTCAGTTGCCCCAGGTGCCCTGGTTGACGGCGCAGTTCCAGCCCGAGCCGTGCAGCGTGAACTTCACGCCGTAGGAACGGGTGTTGAGCAGATGCGTGGGGATCCTCATGCCGAGGCTCGCCTTGCCCTTGAGGGTCCCCGCGTAGACCGACACCGACGTCGAGGAGTTGTGGGTGATCCGACCGCCGGTCGCCCTGGCCTTGCCGAAGCGGAGGTTCTTGGTGTCCGTGACGGTGAACGTGACCCGCTTGAAGCTGCTCGCCGTCCTGCTCTTGAGACCGAAGTACAGGCCTCCGTTGGTCACCCAGTGGTTCGAGCCGACGTAGAAGCGGCTCGGGTAGACGATGTCGATCGGGCAGCCGGTGGCCTTCGGCGTCTGCGCGGCGGCGAACGCGCCGCCCGCGAGACCCAGTTGAGCGGCGGCCAGCAGACCGGTCGTGGCCAGCACGGCCGTGGTCGTGCGCATGCGGTTCATGGTGGTGACTCCTCCCCGTTTCGCCCTACTTGACGGGCGCCAACGGGAAGGATGCCATGATCTACGGCCGCACGCGCACGATTTCGCGCTGGACCAGCAGTACTTACGTCACCTTTACTTACGTCAGCAGTACTTGTGGCCCGCACCCGGCTTCGCCCAGGAGCACGAGGAGACCCCGGCGCCGTTCGGCCGGGTGAGCGTGGCGGTGTCCCGGTCGTTGTTCCAGACGTAGGCGCCGCGGCCCTGGTACTTGTCCGTCGCGGTGTCCGTACCCCGGCCCGTGTGGATCTTCATGTACTTCCCGGCGCCGATGCTGACGCCCCTGAAGACGTACCGGTGGTCGGAGGCGTCCTTCAGCACCCACCCCTTCAGCGAGACGGCCGTGCCGCCGGTGTTCCTGATCTGCACCCACTCGGCGTTGAGGCTGCTGTTCGAGCGGGTGTCCCTGCCCGGGCTGTCGTACCAGACCTGGTAGATCCGTACGCCCCCGGCCGCCTGGGCGGGGGTGCTGAGCAGGGTGCCGGTGAGCAGGGCCGCGCCGGCGAGGGCGGGCAGGGCGGCGCGCAGCCGCACGGTACGTATCGACATGTCTGAAGAGTTATCACACGATCTTCACCGGTACTTCACATCGGGAGAATCACTCCATCCGGCAACGAAACCTGCTAACGCACCCGCCCGGGGGACGCCCTGTCCGGAGCACTGCCCGATGCGGCAACAATGGAGAGATGACCGACAGCCCCGCCCATCCGGCACCCCTCGCCGATCCGCACCTCGTCTACGACCCTCTCGCGGGCGACGGCCCCAAGGACGTGGTGATCCTCGGCTCAACCGGATCCGTCGGCACGCAGGCCATCGACCTCGTGCTGCGCCATCCCGACCGCTTCCGCGTCACCGCCCTGTCCGCGAACGGCGGCCGTGTGGCCCTCCTCGCCGAACAGGCCCGCCGCCTGCGGGTGCGCACCGTCGCGGTCGCTCGCGAGGAGGCCGTGGCACCCCTGCGCGAGGCGCTCGCCGCCGCGTACGGAACGGGGGAGCCGCTGCCCGAGATCCTCGCCGGACCGGACGCGGCGACCCACCTCGCCGCCTCCGACTGCCACACGGTCCTGAACGGCATCACCGGCTCCATCGGCCTCGCGCCCACCCTCGCCGCCCTGGAGGCCGGCCGCACCCTCGCCCTCGCCAACAAGGAATCGCTGATCGTCGGCGGCCCCCTGGTCAAGGCGCTCGCCAAGCCCGGCCAGATCATCCCGGTCGACTCCGAGCACGCGGCGCTCTTCCAGGCGCTGGCAGCGGGCACCCGGGCCGACGTCCGCAAGCTGGTGGTGACCGCCTCCGGCGGCCCCTTCCGCGGCCGTGCGAAGGCCGAGCTGGCGCACGTCACCGTCGAGGACGCCCTCGCCCACCCCACCTGGGCGATGGGCCCGGTGATCACGATCAACTCCGCGACCCTCGTCAACAAGGGCCTGGAGGTCATCGAGGCACACCTCCTCTACGACATTCCCTTCGACCGCATTGAGGTGGTCGTGCATCCCCAGTCGTATGTTCACTCGATGGTCGAGTTCACCGACGGATCCACGATCGCCCAGGCGACGCCCCCCGACATGCGCGGGCCCATCGCCGTCGGACTGGGCTGGCCCGAACGCGTTCCCGACGCCGCGCCCGCCTTCGACTGGAGCAAGGCCTCCACCTGGGAGTTCTTCCCGCTGGACAACGAGGCCTTCCCCTCGGTGAACCTCGCCCGGCACGTGGGGCAGCTCGCGGGCACGGCCCCGGCGGTGTTCAATGCCGCCAACGAGGAGTGCGTCGAGGCCTTCCGCAGCGGAGCACTGCCCTTCAACGGGATCATGGAAACCGTCACCCGGGTCGTCGAGGAACACGGCACCCCGGTCACGGGAACCTCACTCACCGTGTCGGACGTCCTCGAAGCGGAGACCTGGGCCCGAGCCCGGGCCCGGGAACTGACAGCCACGACGGCGACCGCGGAGGCGCGTGCATGACGACCTTGATGTTCATCCTCGGCATAGTGGTCTTCGCGGTCGGTCTGCTCGTCTCGATCGCCTGGCACGAGCTGGGGCACCTCTCCACGGCCAAGCTGTTCGGCATCCGCGTGCCGCAGTACATGGTCGGCTTCGGCCCGACCGTCTGGTCCCGGAAGAAGGGCGACACCGAGTACGGCATCAAGGCGGTCCCGCTCGGCGGCTACATCCGCATGATCGGCATGTTCCCGCCCGACGAGGCGGGCCGGGTCTCCGCCCGCTCCACCTCGCCGTGGCGCGGCATGATCGAGGACGCCCGCTCGGCCGCGTTCGAGGAACTCCAGCCGGGCGACGAGACGCGCATGTTCTACACGCGCAGGCCCTGGAAGCGCGTCATCGTCATGTTCGCCGGCCCGTTCATGAACCTGATCCTCGCGGTCGCCCTCTTCTTCACGGTCCTGATGGGCTTCGGCATCCAGCAGCAGACGACGACCGTCGCCTCGGTGTCTCCCTGCGTCATCGCCCAGAGCGAGAACCGCGACAGCTGCAAGAAGTCCGACCCCGCCTCCCCGGCCCAGGCCGCGGGCATGCAGAAGCGCGACAAGATCGTCTCCTTCGACGGCAAGCAGACCAAGGACTGGAACACCCTCTCCGACCTGATCCGCGACAGCGCCGGCAGGACGGTCCCGATCGTCGTCGACCGCGACGGCAGCCAGCTCACGCTCCACGCCAAGATCGCCACCAACCTGGTCGCCCAGAAGGACTCCAGCGGTACGTACGTCCAGGGCAAGTACGTCAAGGCCGGCTTCCTCGGCTTCAGCTCCGCCACCGGCGTGGTCCACCAGAGCTTCGGCGAGTCCGTGACCTGGATGACCGACCGGGTCGGCGACGCCGTCGACTCCCTCGCCGCCCTGCCCGCCAAGATCCCGGCCCTGTGGAACGCCGCCTTCGGCGACGGCCCGCGCGAACCGGACTCCCCGGTCGGCATCGTCGGCGCCGCCCGCATCACCGGCGACATCGCCACTCTGAACATCCCCGCCTCCCAGCAGGTGGCGATGTTCGTGATGCTGCTCGCCGGCTTCAACCTCTCCCTGTTCCTGTTCAACATGCTCCCGCTGCTCCCCCTGGACGGCGGGCACATCGCCGGCGCCCTCTGGGAGGCCCTGCGCCGCAACCTGGCCCGCGTCCTGCGCCGCCCGGACCCCGGCCCGTTCGACGTGGCGAAGCTGATGCCGGTGGCGTATGTGGTGGCGGGGATCTTTGTTTGCTTTACCGTTCTCGTCTTGATTGCGGATGTTGTTAACCCGGTCAAGATCAGTTAAGGATCGGTCGATTTCTGTCGCGATGTTCGCAGGGTGCGCCCTTCACTCGTGTAACTCACACGAGTGAAGGGCGCGAATTTTTCGTACGACGCGGAGGCGGGCTTCGTACGTTCTTGCTGTTCATGGGTGACCCCAGCGGTGCGTCAACACCCTGGGGTCTGGCCAGTCTGGAAGGGACTGACATGCAGCAAGGTACTGCGCCGCGCGCAGATGACAAGGCCAATGACACAGAGATCGTTTCTGTCGCCGCGTACATGCGGGTCTCCACGGCGGAGCGGAAGGGCAAGTACGGAATTCCGGCCCAGGCGCAGGCCATCCGTGCGTTCGTGGGAGAGCGGACGTCATGGCGTCTGGTGGGGGCTCGTGAGGACATGGGTGAGTCAGGCTCGACGGACTCGCGTCCCGGTCTGACGGCACTCCTTGGTGACATCTCCACGGGGCAGGTGAATCTCGTCCTCGTGCATCGCCTCGACCGTCTGGGGCGAACGGAGGCGGCCCTCTGGCGTTGCATCTGGCAGATCGAGGACGCCGGAGCGCGGGTGGGGTGCTGCGCCGAGCCCCTGGGTGAACCTGGTCTCGAATGGTGGCTCACGGTCGACCGGCTCGCACGGGAAGTGGAGGCCGACTATCGGCGAATCGTCAGCCGTACACAGTCCGGTCGGCAATTGAAGGCGGCCGACGGCGGATGGCCGGGCGGTCCGCCTCCCTACGGCTACAGGATCAGCGGGAAGGGCGCCTTCGGCTCGACTCTCGAAGTGGATCCGGGCGAGGCGGAGGTGGTGAGGTTTCTGGCTGACCTCGTGATCGAGGGCGGACGCACTCTCTCGGGACTCGCGGAGGAACTGAACAGCCCCGGAATTCCCACCCGGAACGGCAAGCGCTGGACAGCCGTGAACCTTCACAGACGCTTGCAGAGCGCGGCGTTTGCCGGAGAAGCGGTCTTTCGGCGTCCTGATCGGCAACGGGGCGGCCATTGCACCAGGCTCGGCGGAGATGGACATCCCTTGCACGGTGAGACCGTGGTGATCCCGCTCCCGTCGATTCTCCCGGTACAGCGGATCCGTGCCTTTCAGGAGGCAATGGCAGCGCTGACCCGGCAGCGCAGGAACCCCATCCAGGCGTACCCGCTCACCGGGCGAATCCGCGGGCAGTGTGGGCGTCCCTACATCGGGGGTTTCCGCAGCAAGACCAGATCCGTACATATAGATGCTCAGGATGGGAAGCAGCCGACCCCTGCGGCTGCGTCTTTCTTCCCGCTGATCGCGTGGAGGAACAGGTGGCACGGCACGTGAATGGCTTGCTCGCTTCGATGCCGGTGCACCGCAGGCCGATGCTGTCGGCTTCTTCGCAGGCGCAGACGCAGCTGATGCGGCATCTTGAACGGGTGGCCTCGCTGGAGCGGATCGTTGCGCAGTGCGCCGATGAACTTGGTGATCTGAGGCACGAGGCTTAGTACAACCGTGTCATCGCCGCTGCAATGCGCCAGCTCGAAGCGGAGCAGAGGGTCTTCGACCGGATCCTGGCCCACGCGCGGGACTGGCTGAGTGAGCTGGAGAACCTGCGCGACAGGGATGCCCGGCGCAGGGCTGTTCTGGAGGGGGTCGCTCCGGACATTCGGTCGCTCTCGCCCTCTGGGCAGCGCCGACTGATGGAGTTGGTCGGCGTGCGCGTGGACATCGCGGACCCGGAGTTCCGGTACCGGGAGGGAACGAAGTGCTTGACTATCCGGTGGCATGAGCGCACGGGGACACCGGTTCCTCCCGATCCCACGGACAGCCAGTGGGCCCGTATCGAGGATCTGCTCCGCTCCAGGTACCGGCCGCATCACTTTCGGTCACCATTGGATCCGCGAGCAGCCCTCACGGGGATGCTGCACCGCCTGCGCACCGGAATCCTCTGGCGCGACCTTCCAGACCGGTTCGGTGCCCCTGAGAAGGTCCGCTTCAGGCAGCGCACGTGGTTGGCGGACGGCGTGTGGCCGGAGATCGTGAAGCTCCTCGACGAGGAGGGGGTGGGCACGCCGGTATTGAGCTATGCGGCGGGGCCGGAGTTGGCCATCCGTACGGCGCTCGACGCTGAAGCTCACCTGAACACGCAGGACGGCCCGGACGCGGTTAACCCGGTGAAAATCTCCTAGCCATACGACGTTGGCGGCGGCCCGGAGGATGATCTTCCGGGCCGCCACCCATCGGGTGGGTTTGCCGGACGGGATGTGCTCCCGCCCGGGCCGGTGTCGTAATCTCGAAGCCTGGAGCCCGCCGTTACGGGACCGGATCCTGATCCACGACTTGGGGTTGCACAGCAGATGACTGCGATTTCTCTCGGCATGCCGTCCGTACCGACCAAGCTCGCCGAGCGCCGGAAGAGCCGGCAGATCCAGGTCGGAAGCGTGGCCGTCGGCGGAGACGCACCCGTCTCGGTCCAGTCGATGACCACGACCCGTACGTCCGACATCGGCGCCACCCTCCAGCAGATCGCCGAGCTGACCGCGTCCGGCTGCCAGATCGTCCGTGTGGCCTGCCCCACCCAGGACGACGCCGACGCCCTCGCCACGATCGCCAGGAAGTCCCAGATCCCGGTGATCGCGGACATCCACTTCCAGCCGAAGTACGTCTTCGCCGCCATCGAGGCCGGCTGCGCCGCGGTCCGCGTCAACCCCGGCAACATCAAGCAGTTCGACGACAAGGTCAAGGAGATCGCCCAGGTCGCCAAGGACCACGGCACCCCGATCCGCATCGGCGTCAACGCCGGCTCCCTGGACAGGCGCCTGCTCCAGAAGTACGGCAAGGCGACCCCCGAGGCCCTGGTCGAGTCGGCCCTGTGGGAGGCGTCCCTCTTCGAGGAGCACGACTTCCGCGACATCAAGATCTCGGTGAAGCACAACGACCCGGTCGTCATGATCGAGGCGTACAAGCAGCTCGCCGCCCAGTGCGACTACCCCCTCCACCTCGGCGTCACCGAGGCGGGCCCGGCCTTCCAGGGCACGATCAAGTCGGCCGTCGCCTTCGGCGCGCTCCTCTCCCAGGGCATCGGCGACACGATCCGCGTCTCCCTGTCCGCGCCTCCGGTGGAGGAGGTCAAGGTCGGCACCCAGATCCTGGAGTCCCTGAACCTCCGCCAGCGCGGCCTGGAGATCGTCTCCTGCCCGTCCTGCGGCCGCGCCCAGGTCGACGTCTACAAGCTCGCCGAAGAGGTCACGGCCGGTCTGACCGGCATGGAGGTCCCGCTGCGGGTCGCGGTCATGGGTTGTGTGGTGAACGGTCCCGGCGAGGCCCGCGAGGCCGACCTCGGCGTCGCCTCCGGCAACGGCAAGGGCCAGATCTTCGTCAAGGGCGAGGTCATCAAGACCGTCCCCGAGTCCAAGATCGTCGAGACCCTCATCGAGGAGGCCATGAAGCTGGCCGAGAAGATGCAGGACGCGGGCGTGGAGTCGGGCGAGCCGTCGGTGTCCGTCGCGGGCTGACCCGCCGATCTCCGTGAGTCCCGTCACCGCTCGGTGGCGGGACTCAGCCATACCTCCGCCCAGACGGACTTGCCGGGCTGCCGGGGCGTAACCCCCCACTTGTCCGCGAGCGCCTCGACCAGGAGCAGACCCCGGCCTCCCTCGCCCTGCGGGGCCCGCAGCTCGGGCAGGCGCTCGGTACGGGTGTCGGAGACCTCCAGCCGCAGGGTGGTACCCGCTCCGGTGAGCCTCAGGTGGAAGTCCCGCCCCGGTACGTGCCCGTGCCGGACCGCATTCGCTACGAGTTCGGCTGCGATCAGCGTGAGGGTTTCGTTCGCGGGCCCGGCGTAGGGGTGCCCCCACTCGTCCAGCCGGTGCGAGACGAGCCGCCGGGCGAGGCGTGCGCCGCGAGGGGTGGAGGTGAAGCGCATCGCGAATTCGCGGGCGAATTCGTGGGTGGAGATTTCTGACTTCATACCGTTTACGCTCCCGCACGCTCAGTAACGTTGAACAGCGGCTGCACCTTGACCAACAGGGGTTGTACGAGGACGGGGTGCCGTTGTCGGCGTGCGCGCCGTGACGGACGGTGGCGCGAGGGCATTGGGGGTTACGTGAGCGAGGAAGTGCAGGAATCGGAGGGTGAGTCCGAGCCGGGCTCGGGCATGCCGGTCGCCTTCGGGCGGTTGCTGAAGAGGTTCAGAACGCAGGCCGGGATGGAACGCGCCCAACTGGGCTCCCTCACCGGCTACTCGGCGGCGACCATCGCGTCGTTCGAGCAGGGCAGGCGTATCCCGTCGCCGAAGTTCATCGTGAGAGCCGACGAGTTGCTGAACGCTCGCGGGGCGCTGACCGATTTCCTTGAGGACATGGAGAAGGCGCAGTACCCGACGTTCTTCCGGGATGCGGCGAAGTTGGAGAGGGAGGCGGTCGGGTGGCACGTGTACGACGCGCTCGTGATCAACGGCCTGTTGCAGACAGAGGACTACGCACGAGCCGTGTTCACCATGCGGCGTCCCATGCTGGACGAGGGGACGATCGAACAGCGGGTTGCTGCGAGGCTTGCCCGGCAAGAGATCTTCGGGCGGAAGCCCGCGCCCTCCATCAGCTTCGTGATGGAGGAATCCCTCCTGCGTAAGCGGCTGGGTGGACAGAGAGTCATGCGTGGCCAGTTGGAGCAGATCCTGCTCGCCGGGCAACGGCGTAATGTGGAGATCCAGGTCATGCCTAATGACCGCGAGGAGCACGCGGCGCTCTCCGGCACCTTCACCTTGATCAACACGGCGAAAGGGCGCAGGATCGCCTACGTGGACGCGCACAAGGGCAGTCGCCTCTACTCCGATGGTCAGACGGTGACGGAGATGGAGGAGCGATACGGCATCCTCCGCGCCCAGGCCCTGACACCACGCGAATCACTGGCCTTTGTAGAGAAGTTGCTGGGAGAGACATGAACGTTGACGAGCCGACCGAGCTGGTGTGGTTCAAGAGCAGCTACAGCAGCGGCGAGGGCGGCGAATGCGTCGAGGTCGCCCTCGCCTGGCGGAAGTCCAGCTACAGCGACGGTGAAGGTGGCCAGTGCGTCGAGATCGCCACCACTGCCACCAGCATCCATATCCGTGACTCCAAGCAGAACCCCACCACCGCCCCCACCCTCATAGTGCCGCCAGCCGCCTGGCAGGCGTTCCTCGGGCTTGCGCAATCCTGAACGTGGCTCTACCGCCCCTTGGTGCCGCTCTCGATTGCGAACGCGTCTTGCGAACTAGGGTCTCCGGACCGACGAGTTGGCTGACGGGGAGAGGCGCGGCACCATGGGTGACCAGGGCGGCGGCGACGGCAAGATTCTCGACATCAAGATCGAGGATCTGAAGAAGACCGCTCCGCATTTCCACACGCACAGCACCGATCTCACCAAGGCGCTGACCAAGCTCAAGACGTCGCTCGCGGCGGCCGGTTCGCCCTGGGGTGACGACAAGCAGGGCAAGGAGTTCCACAAGGTCTACGGCCCGCTGGTGACGAGGATCGAGCACGCCGCGGACGTCCTCGCCCAGGGCCTTGCCAGCATCGAAGAAGCGATGACCGACATGGCGGACGGCCACATCGACAACGAACAACTGGTCCGCTCGATGTTCGGCCGGATCCATCCGAAGCCGGGCGGTCAGGGCGGGGGCCAGCCGAAGTGAGTGCGGCTGACAAGGCGAAGCAGATCGTCCAGGACATGACCGGCATGTGGTGGCCGGCGGCGGACGAGGACCAGTTGCGGGCGGCGGCCAAGGCGTGGCGGGCGTTCGCCGACGACGTCGAGACAGTCATGACCGCGGCGAACAAGACGGCCCGCGGCATCATCGAGGACAACAAGGGCGAGGCGATCTCCGCCTTCGACGACCCCTGCTGGCGCCGGTACTACGACAACGGTCATGGCTGGCTGAAGGACATGGCCGACGGCGCCCGGGACATGGCCAAGGCGCTGGACAAGTACGCCGACGCTGTCCATGGCGCGGTCGTCAAGCTGGAGCACGAGCTGGAGATCGTCGGGGCGACGATCATCGCGGGCACGGCGCTGGCCATCTTCACGGCCGGTATCTCCGAGGGCGCGGCGGCCGCGGCCACCGCGGGCGTCGTGGAACTCGCCGGGACCCTGGGCGTCGAGGTCTCCACCGAGATCGCCACGATCGCGGTGACAGGCGAGGACCACACCCGCCGCTACGTCATCGACGATGCCGGCCAAGTGATCACGGAAATCGACCCGTTGGGCGCGGCAACCCACTTCACCCGCGACCGCTACAACCGCCTGCTGTCCACGACGGACCCGCTGGGCCACACGACGTCGTTCCGCTACGACGACCAAGGCAACCTGACCGGCATTGCCCGGCCCGACGGCCGCGAGACCCGCGCCGAGTACGACGGCCACGGCCTGCCGACACGGATCATCGGAACCGACGGCAACTCCCTACGCCGCACCTACGACGCCCGCGGCAACCGCACATCGGTGACGGACCCGATGGCCGGGACGACCTGCTTCACCTACACGCAGGCCGGCCACCTGGCGTCGGTGACGGACGCCCTGGGGCACACGACGACGGTGGTCTGCGACCGCGCGGGCCTCCCCATCGAAGTGACCGACCCACTCGGTGCGACCACCCGCTACACCAGGGACGCTTTCGGCCGCCCGATCGCCATCACCGATCCCATCGGGTCGACCACTCACCTGGAATGGACGGTGGAAGGTCAGTTGGCGCGTCGTACGGGCCCTGACGGGACGACGGAATCGTGGACGTACGACGGCGAGGGAAACTGCACGAGCCACACGGACCCCCTCGGCGGCATCTCCCGTTTCGAATACACCCACTTCGACCTGCTGTCCGCCCGCACGGGCCCGGACGGCTTCCGCTACGAGTTCGTCCACGACACGGAACTACGCCTGACGAAGGTCACGAACCCGCAGGGCCTCACGTGGGAGTACGCCTATGATCCGGTCGGCCGCCTGGTGACGGAGACGGACTTCGACGACCGCACGTTGACGTACGAGTACGACGCGGCGGCCCGCCTGGTCTCACGCCGGAAGGCCCTCGACGAGGCCGTCTCCTTCGAACGTGACGTGCTGGGGCGGATTACCACCAAGAACGCAGTTGGCGCCATCACCACGTACGCCTACGACTTCACCGACCAACTCGCCGAGGCCGCCGGTCCGGACGGCAGCACTCTCGAACTGCTCCGCGACCGCTACGGCCGCCTCAGGTCGGAGACGCTGAACGGCCGCACGATGACGTACGAACACGACATCCTGGGGCGCCGAATCGGCCGCACCACTCCCACCGGAGCCCACAGCGCTTGGACGTACGATGCCGCGGGCAACCGTGCCCAGTTGACCGCCAACGGCCGTACGATTGACTTCGCCTACGACGGAACAGGCCGCGAACTGTCTCGCCACATCGGCGAAACGATCGCCTTGAAGCACACCTTCGACCCGCTGGGCCGCCTGACCAGCCAGTCAGTGACAGGCGTGGAGGGCCGCGCGCTGCAAAGCAGGGCGTACACCTACCGCGCAGACGGCAACCTGACCGCCATGGACGACCACCTCTCCGGCTCCCGTCGCTTCGACCTGGATGCAACCGGCCGGGTGACAGCGGTCCACGCGGCAGGCTGGACGGAGCGGTACGCATACGACGACGCAGGCAACCAAACCGATGCGAAATGGCCGACGAACCACCCTGGCCAGCAGGCAATCGGCCCCCGCAGCTACACGGGCACCCGTATCACCCGAGCTGGCAACGTGCGCTACGAACACGACGCCTTGGGCCGCACCACCCTCCGCCAGAAAACCCGCCTGTCCCGGAGGCCGGACACCTGGCGCTACACGTGGGACAGCGAGGACCGCCTGGCGTCGGTGATCACTCCGGACGGCACCTGCTGGCGCTATGCCTATGACGCTCTGGGGTGCCGTACAGCAAAACTCCGCATCGCGGGGGACAGTGAAACAGTGCTGGAAAGGGTGGACTTCACCTGGGATGGCACAACTCTCTGCGAGCAGACGACCACGTCTCCCGACCTGCCCGGCCTGGTCACCCTCACCTGGGACCACCAGGGCCTGTGCCCGCTGTCGCAGACGGAACGCATCACAGCGGCCGAGGCCCCGCAGAAGGAAATCGACTCCCGTTTCTTCGCCATCGTCACGGACCTGGCCGGAACCCCGAACGAACTCGTGGACGAACAGGGCGACATCGCCTGGCGAACCCGCAGCACGCTGTGGGGCACAACGGCGTGGGCAGCCGACAGTACGGCCTACACACCCCTGCGCTTCCCAGGCCAGTACTACGACCCGGAAACCGGTCTCCACTACAACTACTTCCGCACCTACGACCCGGAAACGGCCCGTTACCTCACCCCCGATCCGCTGGGGCTCACTCCCGCCCCGAACCCCGTCTCTTACGTCCACAACCCTCATACGTGGGCCGACCCACTCGGGCTGACGCCTTGCGAGGAGATCCTCTCTGAGGGCTGTACGCCGTCGCCGGCGCTGGAGAAGGATCCATACCATCCGGATATGGTGGGGAAGCGGAGTGAGGGCAACAAGGAACTCTATGCCGCGACTCCGGCAGACAGGGCCGCCGAACTCGGGTACAACAGGAGAATTTCACCGCAGAAGGCGCCCTTTGATTCCCATGGGCAAGACGTATTCTTCAACGGAAAGAACTACATCACGCCGGACGTCGACGGACACAATGTCTCTGACGGATGGAAGATGTTCAACAAGAAAGGGCAGAGGGTTGGCATCTACGACCCGGACCTCAACTACCTCAAGAAGTGACGGCTTCTCCATTCGGGTTGTCTCCGCTCCCTCATCCACCGAAGCCGCAGCAGGCGCCGGAGCGGTAGGCCGCATCACGGTGCGGGACTTCGGAGAGAATTTTCCGATGGATCTGAGCTACTGGGACGTAGCCCGGTATCAGGCCAGCTGGGTTCGGGCGCTGCAGGTACTCGAAGGTGCGGATGATGCGGTATCGTGCCTCATCTCGTCCATCACGGACCCGGCGAACAGCAACTTCATTTTCTGTTGGCCTCTGTATCGGTCCGGGAGCGTCGTCCACGTTCAGAACTCGATTATTTTCCTCGAAGAGATCGCGAATGAATTCACCGCGGAAGAGCCCTGGCGTTTCGTGGAACCGCGAACGACGGTCGACGAAGACGGGCACGAGATCTCCGAGTGGCAGACGACCATCGATGAGGTCAGGGAGTTCCTTCGTGTGTGCTCGCGCACGAGTGATTCTCACGACTAAAGTACCCCTCGCCGTTTTCTGGACCAGCGCTACGACCCGGAAAGGGCACGAATACCCCGAGCCGGAAGGCTGAGTCGGCATGTCCTGGACTTCCCTGCTACGTAATCCGGAGGGCATAACTTCCGTTTACCAGGGCAACCCACCGGACCTCGTCGGCGTTCAGCTGCACGAGGTGGTACTCCGTACGGACGGGCAGACCTTGACGCTGCGGCTGGATCTCGCCCGTTACCCGGAACAGCCTCCGCGTAAGTGGGCGGTGCAGCGTTTCAACACCACGCAGGTCGAGATTTCATTCAGTGGCATCAAGGAGATCGCGCTCGAAGGCTTCGGGACTGATATCAGAGCGGATGTCTCACTGACCTCCGAGAACGGCGTCACCCTTGACGTGACGTCATCCGAGGCTCGTATTCGGGCCGTCGCTGACACAGTCTTCATCTCAAAGCTGACCGCATACGCCAATGAAGTCTGAATCCGAGGTTCCGCGGTGGAGCGTGAGGAGCGGCATGGCGTTCCGTGATCATCAGGAGCTGGAGGTGACCGTGATCGCGGTGGCCCCTGTGGGAGCGAAGGTCGAAGCTGACGGCGAAGTGGGCTTCATCGACCAGGCGAAGCATCCCTCCTGGTGGGACGCGAGCGCCGCACCACCCCAGGTCGGTGACCGGCTGCACGTCGTCGTCCTCGACGCGAGCCGGGAGCCTTCCCGGCTCAGCGCACTGCAACGGGACATCGACATCGCGCTGCGGCTGCGGGAGACATGAACCTCTCCGTTCGGAACGAGGAAATCCTGGCCCCTCTCTACGGACCGGAACTCCCACCACTGGACTCCGTCCGCCTCCGTTCCGTTCATCTCGACTGGCGTGGGCCGACGGTCACCCTGCGCCTGGACCTGCCCAGGCCACCGCTGCCTCTCCCGGACGAGTGGACCGCGTCGGGCGCCGGCACGGCGCAATGCCAACTCCGGTTCCTGGCAGTCGCACACCTGGTGCTGTCCGCCTGGGAACCACCTGTGACGGCCCGTGTCGCGGTGGCACCTCTGACAGGCGATGAGCACAGAATCCGTGTGGAGGCGTCGACGGATCGCGGTACCTTCCTGGCGTTTACCTGTCATGCAGACGTACTCGCCGCGCATCTGAGCGGCTTCCGCCCGGAACCGGACGGCTCGGACGAGGGCTCGCACGTCTTCCACAGCAGGGTCGACGCGATGCGGCACGCGACGCTTCCCGACCCCTGCGAGAAGACCTTCTATGAACGTTGAACTGAGCAGCCATGACCTCTTCTACGTGCACTTCGACGAGCGGCGCTGCTCGGCCACCCTCGGGTTCACGGACCAGGCAGGCGACGAGGCCGTCGAGTTCTTCCTCGTCTTCACCGAGGTCCGGAACGTGACGGTGCGCGGCTGGGCAGCTCCAGGGCGCAAGGGCGTACAGCTGCGCAGAACGGACGACGGGATCATGATGTCGGTCGAAGCCGAGGGGTCTGCCCTGAGCTTCCGGGCAGCGGACATGTCGGTGCAGCGGGCACGCTCGTTCCAAGCCTGGCCGCAGGAGGGCTGAGCCACTGTGGACAGCGGAATCCGTGCCGCCTCACCCGACGCCCTGATCCCCTTGAAGGACGCCCTCCCTCCCGCCGGTCTGCTCTACACGGCCCGGATGCGGGGGCAGGAGATGCGCGACGCCGACGGGGTGTTCACCCAGTTCCACGAGGCGCTCCGCCTCCCCGACTACTTCGGCTGGAACTGGAACGCCCTGCGGGACTGCCTGTGCGATCTCCACTGGATCACTGCCACCCACTTCCTCGTCGTCATCGACGACGGCGCCGCGGCCCTGTCGGAAGCCCCTGACGAACGCGAGATCCTTTTGCGGGCCCTGGACGACGCGGTGACCTTCTGGACGGGGAGGCCCGGATTGCCGGGGCAGGAGAGGAGAACCTTCGAGGTCGTGCTGCTGGGCCCGCCCGCAGCCGGATCTCACCACTAAGCGCTCCACCACCCCTCGGGGTACAGTGCGGAGGATCAGCAGATCCCCAGCCCCGAGGCCCCGCACGTGTTGACCCAGACCACCTCACGGGTGCTCGAACCGAGTGACCTTGATGCCGCGCTCGCCGTCCTCGACCGCGAGCCGGTCACGAACGCGTTCGTGACCTCGCGCGTCCGGATCGCCGGCCTCGACCCGTGGCGGCTCGGCGGCGAGATGTGGGGCTGGTACGAGGACGGCATGCTCACGTCCCTGTGTTACGCGGGGGCGAATCTGGTGCCGATCTGTGCCACCCCGCGTGCTGTGCGGGCCTTCGCCGACCGGGCCCGCAGGGCCGGGCGGCGCTGTTCGTCCATCGTCGGGCCCGCCGAGGCCACCGCCGGGCTGTGGCGTCTGCTGGAGCCGCACTGGGGCCCCGCGCGTGAGGTCCGGCCCCATCAGCCGCTCATGGTCACCGACCGGATGTCCGCCGACGTCGCCCCGGACCCGTACGTCCGCCGCGTCCGCAAGGACGAGATGGAGACGATCATGCCGGCGTGCGTGGCGATGTTCACCGAGGAGGTCGGCGTGTCCCCGATGGCTGGGGACGGCGGGCTGCTCTACCAGGCCCGCGTCGCCGAACTCGTCGGCTCCGGCCGCTCCTTCGCCCGTGTCGACGAGCACGGCAAGGTCGTCTTCAAGGCCGAGATCGGCGCCGCGACCAGCCAGGCCTGTCAGATCCAGGGCGTGTGGGTGGCTCCCGAGTACCGGGGGAAGGGCCTCGCGGCACCGGGCATGGCGGCGGTCCTGCAGTACGCCCTCGCCGACGTCGCCCCCGTGGTGAGCCTGTACGTGAACGACTTCAACACGGCGGCGAGACGGACGTACCACAGGGTGGGCTTCCATGAGGTGGGCGCGTTCATGAGCGTCCTCTTCTGAAAGTCACCGGTCGCCCGTTCACATCCCCTCGATCAGTTCCGCCGCCCGGACCACCGCCGCGAGCGCCTCGGGGCGTCCGGTGCGCCGGTGCACGTCGAGGCAGGTGTCGGCGAGCTTGATGACGTGTGCGTCCCCGTGCCGGGCGGCGAGCGCGAAGACCTCCTCCGCCGAGTCCGGCGCGGTCGGCAGGCCGTCCCGCGGGGCGGGTGCGGCCGGGCGGTAGGCCGCGGTGACGGCAGCACTCGCGGTCCATGCCGCGTGCAGAGCCGGCACCCATTGGGTGCGGGGGAGCGCCGGGAGGGTCCGCAGGGCCGCCATCGGCGCGGTCGCCGCGTGCACCAGCATGACGGCCGAGCCGTGTGCGTGGGGCAGATAGTGCAGTGCGGCGGCGGACGCCACCTCGGCCAGCAGCGCACGCGCCTGGTCCGCGTCCGCGGCGGGCCGGAGCGCGGCCGGCGCCGCGGGCCAGCCGGCCGTCTCGGGCAGCTGGCCGAGCCGGTGGCTGATACCGGCGCTCTGGTCCGGGACCGGCGGCACCGCCGCAAGGGCGGACTCGGGGTCGGCCGCCCCGGACGGCGTGACGACGGCGACCGGCTGCCAGCGCGCCGCCCAGTACCCGAGCGCCTGCCCCAGCTCGGTCAGCCGCGGATCCGCCCCACCGTTGCCGTCGGCGCCGCCATCCCCGCCGTGCCCGTCGTCGAGCAGGGCGTGCACCGCGTGGCCCGTGCGGATCACGCCGTGGGTGGCGCCCGCCGCGATGCCCGGCAGCAGCCTCGGCCACCAAGTCTCCAGCACCGCGCGCCAGGGCCGCTCCCGCACCTCGCGCTCGAAGTACGCGAGCCAGTCGCCGAGCCGGCGCGGGTCCCCCAGCGCCGTACGCCACTCGCCGGCGGTGACGGGCGACGTGCCGTGCGGCAGTTCGTCCAGCCGGTCCATGTAGCGGTCCAGCCAGCGGTGGACCTGGTCCCCGTGCCCGTTCCTGACCAGCGCCTCCACGGCCATCGGGCCGTGGTTGCTCAGCCAGCCCTCGAACTCCGGCCCGCTGCGGTGCAGTCGTTCGTACGCCTCGTCCAGAGTGCTGTCGATGCTCATGACATCCGACCGTAGGCAGTACCCGCACCCCGGTCATCGGCCACCGGATCGAGCCGCACCCCTGCGCCGGTCCTAGACCTCCGGTCGCACCCGTCCGGAGGCGGACCATGCCCCGTCGGCTTCCCTGTACCCTCCCCGCATGGACCTCGTCTTCGGCCCCCTGGACCTCGCAGCCCGCGTCGACGAGGCCTTGGCCGTGCAGGCCGTCGCCTTCGGGCTCGGGCCCGACGAGGTCGCCGTACGCCGGCAGATCGTCCAGCGGCACATGCAGTACCGGGGCGCGCGGGCGCTGGGTGCCACCCGTGGCGGGCGTCTGGTCGGGTTCGTCTACGGCATGCCCAACTCCCGTACGCACTGGTGGTCCACGGTCGTGGAGCCCTACCTCCGGGCCAACGACAACGCGGACTGGCTGGACGACTCGTTCGTCATCACCGAGCTGCACGTCCACCCCGGTCATCAGAACCGGGGGATCGGGCGGCGGCTGATCACCATGATCACCGACGCCGCCGCCGAGCCCCGCTCGATCCTCTCCGCGATCGACACCGACAGCCCCGCGCGCGGTCTGTACTTCTCCCTCGGGTACGTCGACCTCGCCCGCCGGGTCCACTTCCCGAGCGCGCCGCGGCCGTACGCCGTGATGGGCGCTCCGCTGCCGCTGCGCAGGCACTGACCGATTTCCGCCCGCACAGGCCGCCCGGCTAACCTCCATGCCATCACCCTTACCCGGCAGGAGTACGAGAGCCATGGCGAAAGCACCGGTCCAGCGCATGTCCCAGTTGATGGCGAAGACCCTGCGCGACGACCCGGCGGACGCCGAGGTGCTCAGCCACAAGCTCCTCGTCCGCGCCGGCTACGTCCGCCGCACCGCCGCCGGCATCTGGAGCTGGCTGCCCCTCGGCAAGAAGGTCCTCTCCAACGTCGAGCGGATCGTGCGCGAGGAGATGGACGCCATCGGCGCCCAGGAGGTCACCCTCCCCGCACTGCTGCCCCGTGAGCCCTACGACGCGACCGGCCGCTGGGACGAGTACGGCCAGGAGCTGTTCCGGCTCAAGGACCGCAAGGGCGGCGACTACCTCCTCGGCCCCACCCACGAGGAGATCTTCACCCTCCTGGTCAAGGACCAGTGCACGTCCTACAAGGACCTGCCGGTGATCCTCTACCAGATCCAGAACAAGTACCGCGACGAGGCCCGCCCCCGCGCCGGCATCCTGCGCGGCCGCGAGTTCCTGATGAAGGACTCGTACTCCTTCGACACCGAGGACGAGGGCCTCGCGAAGTCCTACGCCCTGCACCGCGAGGCCTACCAGCGCATCTTCGAGCGCCTCGGCCTCGACTACCGCATCTGCGCCGCGACCGCCGGTGCCATGGGCGGCTCCAAGTCCGAGGAGTTCCTCGCCCCGGCCGAGGCCGGCGAGGACACCTTCGCGGACTGCCCGAACTGCGACTTCGCCGCCAACACCGAGGCGATCACCTACGCCCTCAAGCCGGTCGACGCGGCCGACGTGCCCGCGCTGGAGGAGATCCCCACCCCGGACACCCCGACCATCGAGACCCTGGCCGCCTCGCTCGGCGTCCCGGCCTCCGCCACGCTGAAGAACCTGCTGGTCAAGGTGGACGGCGAGATCGTCGCCGTCGGCGTGCCCGGCGACCGCGAGGTGGACCTGGGCAAGGTCGAGGCGCACTTCGCCCCGGCCACCGTCGAGATGGTCACCGAGGCCGACTTCGCCGCCCGCCCCGACCTGGTCCGCGGCTACGTCGGCCCGCAGGGCCTCGGCGAGAAGGTCACGTACATCGCCGACCCGCGTGTGTCCCCCGGCACCTCCTGGATCACCGGTGCCAACAAGGACCAGACCCACGCGAAGAACGTCGTCGCGGGACGTGACTTCGAGGTCGCCGAGTACGTCGACGTCGTCGTCGTGCAGGAGGGCGACCCCTGCCCCCAGTGCGGCACCGGCCTGAAGCTGGACCGCGCCATCGAGATCGGCCACATCTTCCAGCTGGGCCGCAAGTACGCCGACGCCCTCAAGCTCGACGTCCTCGGCCAGAACGGCAAGCCCGTCCGCGTCACCATGGGCTCCTACGGCATCGGCGTCTCGCGTGCCGTGGCCGCGCTGGCCGAGCAGAACGCCGACGACAAGGGCCTGGTGTGGGCCAAGGAGGTCGCCCCGGCCGACGTGCACGTCGTCGCCGCCGGCAAGGCCCTGCAGACCGAGCTGGCCCTCGACGTCGCCGAGAAGCTGGCCGCCGCGGGCGTCCGCGTCCTGGTGGACGACCGGGCCGGTGTCTCGCCGGGCGTGAAGTTCACCGACGCCGAGCTGATCGGCGTCCCGCAGATCCTGGTCGCCGGCCGCCGCTCCGGCGAGGGCGTCGTCGAGCTGAAGGACCGCAAGACCGGTGAGCGCGAGGAGCTGCCGGTCGAGGACGCGATCGCCCGCCTGACCGCCTAGTCACGGTCCAGCCCCTGCCCGGCCGTTCCCCACACATCGGGGAACGGCCCGCGGAGGCTAGAGCCAGCCGGCGAACTCCAGCAACAGCTCGCCGTCCTTCGGCCGGCCCACCCGCAGCGCCCGCACGCCCGACTCCACCGCCCGGAACAGGGTCCAGCCGCGCAGCCGCTCCTGGTCGACCTCCAGGGACTCGGCGAGCCGCTTGATCCGGCGCCGTACGATCGCCGCGCCCGACGGCGACGCGATCAGGTCCTCCACCCGGTCCCGCACCAGCCGCGCCAGATCGAAGGCGCACTCGCCCGCCACCGGATCCGGACCCACCGCCAGCCACGGCATCCGCTCCCCGGACAGCACCTTGCTCTGCCGGAACGTGCCGTGCAGCAACCGGTGTTCGGGCGGCGCGGCCAGCAGTTCCTCGCGGGCCGTGAGTGCTGCGTCGACCAGCGGCGCCATCTCCGGGCCGGCGTGCGCGCCCGCCCGCATGGCCGTCGCCTGCCGCCCGGTGCGCTCGGCGACCGTCTCGAAGACATGGTCCTCGGGTGGCTCGACCCACAGCCGGCGCAGCGTCCCCGCCGCCTCCAGCAGCGCCTTCGCCTCCGGCAGCGACCGCACCGACACATCCGGGTGCAGCCGCTCCAGCAGCAGTACGCCCTCCTCGGTCCCGTCGTCGAGCAGCTCGACGGCGCCCAGGCCGCCCCAGTGCGCCAGCGCCGCCCGCTCGCTCTCCGGGCGGGCCCGAGGCGGGGCCAGCTTCAGCACCGCCGGGGTGCCGTCGGCGCGCCGCACCAGCAGCACCAGGCTGCTGCGCCCGCCCGGCACCTGCACCCGCTCCACGGTCAACTCCCGCTCGGCAACGGCCCGTTCGGCGGCCTTGGGCAGCTCCGCCAGCCAGGCGTCGCCGTCCGGTGCCGTCTCACCGAGCGCCTTCACCAGGCGCGGCGGCGGTTCGAAAGCCATGCGCGAGCGTTTCCCTTCGAGTCAAGAATCGTGTCGTTGCGGCGCGGGCCGGGTCACCGGCTCACGGTGACACCGAGGCGGCGGCCGACGGGGTCGCACCGGCCGAGCCCGTCCCCTCGGCGGCCCGCTCGGCGAGCCCAGGGAAGGCTACGCTCCGCCCGCTCCAGCGCACCGCGCGCACCGCGGCCTCGCGCAGCGCCCCGGCGGCCGCGCCGCGCCGCGCGCCCGTCGCCGCCCGCACCAGGTCCGCGTACACCCCGGCCAGCCGCTGCTCCAGCTGTGCGGCGAGCCGCAGCGCCGCCGCGGCGTCCGGCACCGGGAAGGGCAGCGCGTAGGCGGCGTCCGCGGCGACCGGCCGGCCACCCAGGTCGCGCACCTCGCGGGCCAGCGCGTCCCGGCCGGCCCGGTGGGCGTTCCAGGCCGCCCGTGCCTCGGCGCGGCGCGCCTCGGCGATCCGGCCGCCGACGACGCCGTAGCCGTACACCGCCGCGTGCTCCGCCGCCAGCGCCGCCTGGAGGGCGGTCAGCTCGGCCTTCTCGGCCGCGTCGTCGCTCATTTGGCCCCCTCGGTCAGCAGATACGCGTGCGTCGCCCCGGCCGCCGCCACCGACGCCAGCAGCCGCGCCGACTCGCCCGGCACGTCCAGCAGGTCCTTGGCGCGCCGGTCGGCGAGGGTGCGCTCGGCGGTCGCCAGCGCGGCCAGGGCGTCCTTCTCGGCGGCCGGGACGGCCGGGGCAGGGGAAGGAGCGGCCGACGACTTCCCGGGTGCGGCGGGCGTACCGTCCGCGAACGCCGCCACATGGGCCGCCACCTGCGCCCGCAGCGGCCGCAGCCGGTCCGCGAGCCCGGGGTGTGCGGCGAGCACGGCGTCGTAGCGCGCCAGCAGCGCCCGGCTGTCCCCGGCCGCACGCGCGCGTGCCCGCTCGGTCACCGAAGGGGTGCCGCCGCCGGAGTCGGGGCCGGATGTGCAGCCCGCCAGCAGGGCGGCACCGGCGGCCGAGGCGAGCAGGGTTCTTCTCCGCGGACCCGAGAGGGCGCGCGGGGTTGGCGGGTACGGCACGGCTGACGTCCTCGGGGGCTCGTACGAACACACGGGCGGGAGGGCGGCCCGCCGTGATCACGGTACCCGCGCATCCCCTCGCTTCATGTCACCGGCTCAGACAGCCCGCCCACGGGGTGCCCGGGTGTACCAGGCGCCCGCCCTCACCCCGGGCGGGGACAGCGACACCCCCCGCGACCGGATACCCTTTGACCAGACACGCGACCCATCCCACAACAGCACACGCGGCCGAGGAGTCACCCGGATGAGCACCACCCAGAGCGAGAGGCTGCGAGAGCTGCTGGAACCGCTCGTCACCTCCCAGGGGCTGGATCTCGAAGAGATCGCTGTGGACTCCGTCGGACGCAAGCGGGTGCTGCGCGTGGTCGTCGACTCCGACGACGGAGCCGACCTGGACGCCATCGCCGATGTGAGCCGTGCGCTCTCGGCGAAGCTCGACGAGACCGACGCGATGGGCGACGCGGCGTACGACCTGGAGGTCGGCACCCCCGGCGCGGAGCGCCTCCTCACCGACCACCGGCACTTCGTGCGGGCCACGGACCGGCTCGTGAAGTTCCAGCTGACCGAGGGCGGCGAGCTGATCGCCCGGATCCTGACGGTCGACGAGGACGGTCTCGACGTCGAGGTCCCCGGGGTCAAGGGCCGCAAGGCGACCAGCCGCCGGCTCGGCTTCCCGGAGATCGACAGGGCGCGCGTGCAGGTCGAGTTCAACCGCAAGGACAAGAAGGACATGAAGGAAGAGGAGGAGGCGTAGCCGTGGACATCGACATGAGCGCCCTGCGGGGCTTGGTCAGGGAGAAGGAGATCTCCTTCGACCTGCTGGTCGAAGCGATCGAGTCGGCCCTCCTCATCGCCTACCACCGCACCGAGGGAAGCCGCCGACACGCGCGCGTGGAGCTCAACCGGGAGACCGGGCATGTGACCGTGTGGGCGAAGGAGGACCCCGAGGACCTGGAGGAGGGCCAGGAGGCCCGGGAGTTCGACGACACCCCGTCCGGCTTCGGCCGGATCGCGGCGACCACCGCCAAGCAGGTGATCCTCCAGCGGCTGCGCGACGCCGAGGACGACGCGACGCTCGGCGAGTACGCGGGCCGCGAGGGCGACATCGTCACCGGCGTCGTCCAGCAGGGCCGCGACCCGAAGAACGTGCTGGTGGACATCGGCAAGCTGGAGGCCATCCTGCCGGTCCAGGAGCAGGTGCCCGGCGAGACCTACCCGCACGGCATGCGCCTGCGGTCGTACGTCGTCCGGGTGGCGAAGGGTGTCCGCGGTCCGTCCGTGACGCTGTCCCGCACGCACCCCAACCTGGTGAAGAAGCTCTTCGCCCTGGAGGTGCCGGAGATCGCCGACGGGTCGGTCGAGATCGCGGCGATCGCCCGTGAGGCCGGTCACCGCACCAAGATCGCCGTACGGTCCACCCGTTCGGGCCTGAACGCCAAGGGCGCCTGCATCGGCCCGATGGGCGGCCGGGTGCGCAACGTGATGGGCGAGCTGAATGGCGAGAAGATCGACATCGTCGACTGGTCGGACGACCCGGCGGAGATGGTGGCGAACGCCCTGTCACCCGCTCGGGTGAGCAAGGTGGAGGTCGTCGACCTCGCCTCCCGCTCCGCCCGGGTGACCGTGCCGGACTACCAGCTGTCGCTGGCGATCGGCAAGGAGGGGCAGAACGCCCGCCTCGCCGCCCGTCTCACCGGCTGGCGCATCGACATCCGCCCGGACACCGAGCAGCCCGCCGAATAACAGCCGGGCGCACCGGGGTCCCGGGCGCCGGGAATGGAATCAAGCCGCAGATCGTTGGGTTGGCTGCTGGTTTGCGACAACAGCCGTTCGATCTTTCCCCCGGGGGGGTGAGGTCGGTACGGGGAGGTAGACTTAATCGTGTCTGGCCGGACGCACGCCCGAGCATGCCCTGAACGCACCTGTGTGGGGTGCCGGGAGCGGGCGGCCAAGAACGATCTCCTGCGGATCGTACGGATCGAGGACGCCTGCGCCCCCGATCCGCGCGGTACGCTGCCCGGCCGGGGTGTCTATGTGCACCCCGCCCTGGTCTGTCTCGACCAGGCGGTACGCCGCCGGGCGTTCCCGCGGGCACTTCGCGCCCCGGGAGCGCTCGACACAAAGGCGTTGCGCCAGTACGTCGAGCGGACAACAGTTGTCGAGCAGGCAACACCGTAAGGAAGTGGCACGCGGACCGTCCGCGTGACCAGGTACCCCGCGAGTTGGAAGTAGGTCGAGATTGCGATGAGCACTCGATGAGCACGCGATGAGTACGCCCATGAAGTAGCGACGGTCCGGACGCAACCCGGACCTCAAAGGAGCGAAGTGGCTAAGGTCCGGGTATACGAACTCGCCAAGGAGTTCGGTGTGGAGAGCAAGGTCGTCATGGCCAAGCTCCAAGAACTCGGTGAATTCGTCCGTTCGGCGTCTTCGACCATCGAAGCGCCGGTTGTACGCAAGCTGACCGATGCCTTCCAGGGCGGTGGCAACGGCAAGTCCGCCGGCAAGCCCGCCCCGCGCAAGGCTTCCCCCAAGCCCGCCGCGCCCTCTCCGGTGCAGGCGGCTCGTCCGGCTGCCCCGAGGCCGCCGGCCCCCAAGCCTCCGACGGCGCCCGCTGCCCCGCAGCCGGCCGCCTCGTCGGCTCCCGCGCCGTCCGCGCCGGCTCCCGGCCCGCGTCCGGTGCCGGGTCCCAAGCCCGCGCCGCGTCCGGCCCCGGCCGCTCCGGAGTTCACCGCTCCGCCGGCCGCTCCGGCCGCTGCCGCCCAGACCCCGCAGGCCCCGGCCGCGCAGGGTCCGCGTCCCGGCGCCCGCCCCGGTGCCCCGAAGCCCGGCGGCCGTCCCGCCCAGGGCCAGGGTCAGGGCCGTCCGGGCCAGGGTGCCCCGCGTCCCGGTGGTCAGGCCCCGCGTCCGGGTGGCCGTCCGGCCGGCCCGCGTCCGGGCAACAACCCCTTCACCTCCGGTGGCTCCACCGGCATGGCCCGCCCGCAGGCCCCGCGCCCGCAGGGCGGACCCCGTCCTGGTGGCCACGGCGGCCACGGCGGCCCCGGTGCCCCCGGCGCCGGTCCGCGTCCGCAGGCCCCCGGTCAGCAGGGCGGCGGTCCGCGTCCGCAGGCTCCGGGCGGTTCCCGTCCGTCGCCCGCCGGCATGCCCCGCCCGCAGGGCGGCCCGCGTCCCGGCCCGGCCGGTCCGCGTCCGAACCCCGGCATGATGCCGCAGCGTCCCGCTGCCGGCCCGCGTCCCGGCGGCGGTGGCCCCGGTGGCCGTGGTCCCGGTGGCGGCGGTCGTCCCGGCGGCGGCGGTCGTCCGGGCGGCGGCGGCTTCGCCCGTCCCGGCGGCGGCGGTGGCGGCTTCGCCGGTCGTCCCGGCGGTCCCGGTGGCGGCGGCGGTGGCGGCGGCTTCGCCGGTCGTCCCGGCGGTCCCGGCGGTGGCGGCGGCGGTCGTCCCGGCTTCGGCGGCCGTCCCGGCGGTCCCGGTGGCCGTGGTGGCACGCAGGGTGCCTTCGGCCGTCCCGGCGGTCCCGCGCGTCGTGGCCGCAAGTCGAAGCGGCAGAGGCGCCAGGAGTACGAGGCCATGCAGGCCCCGAGCGTCGGCGGCGTGATGCTGCCGCGCGGCAACGGCGAGACCATCCGTCTCTCCCGCGGCGCGTCGCTCACCGACTTCGCGGAGAAGATCAACGCCAACCCGGCGTCGCTCGTCGCGGTCATGATGAACCTCGGCGAGATGGTCACGGCCACGCAGTCCGTCTCCGACGAGACCCTGCAGCTCCTCGCCGGCGAGATGAACTACGAGGTTCAGATCGTCAGCCCGGAGGAGGAGGACCGCGAGCTGCTCGAGTCCTTCGACATCGAGTTCGGCGAGGACGAGGGCGACGAGGAGGACCTGGTGGTCCGTCCGCCGGTCGTCACCGTCATGGGTCACGTCGACCACGGTAAGACCCGACTGCTCGACGCCATCCGCAAGACGAACGTCATCGCGGGCGAGGCCGGCGGCATCACCCAGCACATCGGTGCCTACCAGGTCTCGACCGAGGTCAACGACGAAGAGCGCAGGATCACCTTCATCGACACCCCGGGTCACGAGGCGTTCACCGCCATGCGTGCCCGTGGTGCGAAGTCGACCGACATCGCGATCCTGGTCGTCGCGGCCAACGACGGCGTCATGCCGCAGACGGTCGAGGCGCTCAACCACGCCAAGGCGGCCGACGTCCCGATCGTCGTCGCGGTCAACAAGATCGACGTCGAGGGCGCCGACCCGACCAAGGTGCGCGGTCAGCTGACCGAGTACGGCCTCGTGGCCGAGGAGTACGGCGGCGACACGATGTTCGTCGACATCTCCGCCAAGCAGGGCCTGCACATCGACTCCCTGCTGGAGGCCGTGGTCCTCACGGCCGACGCCTCGCTCGACCTGCGGGCCAACCCGGCCCAGGACGCGCAGGGCATCTCGATCGAGTCCCGTCTCGACCGCGGCCGCGGTGCCGTGGCGACGGTCCTCGTCCAGCGAGGCACCCTGCGGGTCGGCGACACGATGGTGGTGGGCGACGCCTACGGCCGCGTGCGCGCCATGCTCGACGACAACGGCAACAACGTCGCCGAGGCCGGCCCGTCGACGCCGGTCCAGGTCCTGGGCCTGACCAACGTCCCGGGTGCGGGCGACAACTTCCTGGTGGTCGACGAGGACCGTACGGCCCGTCAGATCGCCGAGAAGCGCGCCGCCCGCGAGCGCAACGCCGCGTTCGCCAAGCGCACGCGCCGCGTGTCGCTGGAGGACCTGGACAAGGTGCTGAAGGCCGGCGAGGTCCAGCAGCTGAACCTGATCATCAAGGGCGACGCTTCTGGCTCGGTCGAGGCCCTGGAGTCCTCCCTGCTCCAGCTGGACGTCGGCGAAGAGGTCGACATCCGCGTCCTGCACCGCGGCGTCGGTGCGGTCACGGAGTCCGACATCGACCTGGCGATGGGCTCCGACGCCATCGTGATCGGCTTCAACGTCCGCGCGGCCGGCCGCGCGGCGCAGATGGCCGAGCGCGAGGGCGTGGACGTCCGGTACTACTCGGTCATCTACCAGGCGATCGAGGAGATCGAGGCGGCCCTCAAGGGCATGCTCAAGCCGGAGTACGAAGAGGTCGAGCTCGGTACGGCGGAGATCCGCGAGGTCTTCAAGTCGTCCAAGCTGGGCAACATCGCCGGTGTCCTCATCCGCTCGGGCGAGGTCAAGCGCAACACCAAGGCGCGCCTCATCCGCGACGGCAAGGTGGTCGCGGAGAACCTCAACATCGAGGGCCTGCGTCGCTTCAAGGACGACGTCACCGAGATCCGCGAAGGCTACGAGGGTGGTATCAACCTCGGAAACTTCAACGACATCAAGGTCGACGACGTCATCGCGACGTACGAGATGCGCGAGAAGCCGCGCGTCTGATCGGCCGACGGTTTGCCGCTGGCCGGCGGGACGAGAGTTCCGTCGGCCAGCGCGCCGTTCCCGGGGGCGGAGCCCCCAGGCCGGCCGTACAGCAGGCGGCACCGGGAAACCCTGTCGAGCCACCGGCAGGTACGCGGTACCGTTCTTGATGTCCCCGGCCACACGGCCAAGGGGCCATCGATCCCGTACCGGCGGGTGAACCGGTTACATACATGTACGTGGGGACTCTGTCCTTCGACCTCCTCCTCGGCGACGTCCACTCGCTGAAGGAGAAGCGCTCCGTCGTCCGCCCCATCGTCGCCGAACTCCAGCGGAAGTACGCGGTGAGCGCGGCCGAGGTGGACCACATGGACCTCCATCGCAGGGCCTGCATCGGCCTGGCGATGGTCTCCGGCGACGCGGGGCACCTGAGCGACGTACTCGATCGGTGCGAGCGGCTGGTCGCGGGCCGCCCCGAGGTGGAACTGCTGTCGGTCCGACGGCGTTTTCACGGAGACGACGACTGAGCGCCGACTGCGCGACGACTGAGCGACGACGACTGAGCACAGAACGAAGAAGAAAGAACGGGAGACGGACCAGTGGCCGACAACGCGCGGGCGAAAAGGCTGGCGGACCTCATCCGAGAGGTGGTGGCCCAGAAGCTGCAGCGCGGGATCAAGGACCCGCGGCTCGGCTCGCACGTCACCATCACGGACACCCGGGTCACGGGTGACCTGCGGGAGGCGACCGTCTTCTACACGGTCTACGGGGACGACGAGGAGCGGACGGCCGCGGCCGCCGGCCTGGAGAGCGCCAAGGGCATCCTGCGCTCCGAGGTCGGCCGCGCGGCCGGCGTGAAGTTCACGCCGACCCTGACCTTCGTCGCGGACGCCCTGCCGGACACCGCCCGGACCATCGAGGACCTCCTCGACCGGGCCCGGCAGTCCGACGCCGCGGTGCGCGAGGCGTCCGCGGGCGCCGCGTACGCGGGCGAGGCGGACCCGTACAAGAAGCCGGGTTCCGACGAGGAGACGGACGACAGCGCCGAATGACCAGCAAGCCCACCCCGCCCGACGGCCTCGTCATCGTCGACAAGCCGTCGGGCTTCACTTCGCACGACGTGGTCGCCAAGATGCGCGGGATCGCCCGGACCCGCCGCGTCGGCCACGCCGGCACGCTCGACCCGATGGCGACCGGCGTCCTGGTCCTCGGCGTCGAGCGGGCCACCAAGCTCCTCGGCCACCTCGCGCTGACCGAGAAGGAGTACCTGGGCACCATCCGCCTGGGCCAGAACACGCTCACGGACGACGCCGAGGGCGAGATCACCTCGTCCACCGACACCGCCAAGGTGACCCGGGACGCCGTCGACGCCGGCATCGCCAAGCTGACCGGCGCCATCATGCAGGTGCCGTCCAAGGTCAGCGCCATCAAGATCGACGGCGTGCGGTCGTACAAGCGGGCCCGCGAGGGCGAGGACTTCGAGATCCCGGCCCGTCCGGTGACGGTCTCGTCCTTCACCGTGTACGACATCCGGGACGCGGTCGCCGAGGACGGCACGCGCGTCCTCGACCTGGTCGTCTCCGTCGTCTGCTCCTCCGGCACGTACATCCGCGCCCTCGCCCGCGACCTGGGCGCCGACCTCGGCGTCGGCGGCCACCTCACGGCGCTGCGCCGCACGCGCGTGGGGCCGTACAAGCTGGACGCGGCCAGGACCCTGGACCAGCTCCAGCAGGAGCTGACCGTGATGCCCGTCGCCGAGGCCGCCGCGGCCGCGTTCCCGCGCTGGCAGGTGGACACCCGGCGGGCCAGGCTGCTGCTGAACGGCGTACGCCTGGAGATGCCCGACGAGTACGCGGGCGGCGGCCCGGTGGCCGTCTTCGACGGTGAGGGCCGTTTCCTGGCGCTCGTCGAGGAACAGAAGGGCAAGGCCAAGAGCCTGGCCGTCTTCGGCTGAGGCAGCGCCTCCGGGGCACGCGTGGCATGGACACGCGTTCGCCCGTGGAGCGGCGACCGGCCACGGGGTGGGCTCCTGCCGCCGCTCCACGGTCCCCCCTCGGTTCCCCCATCCCTAGGGTTATCCAGCGGCACCCGTCTATTCACCCGTCCGGGCAGGCGCTCGGAGTGAACCGGGGGAGCGGACGGGGGCGCGTTCGCCACGCGATCTGTCCCGCCGATCATCGCGCGCCTACCGTCGAGGTCAGGCAGGGGCACGGGCGGGGAGGTACGGCCATGGCGGGACGGGGCCCGCGGACCGGATGCGGTCGCGGGGAGGCGGGGGACAGGCGCCGGGAGCCGGGGGACGGCATCGGCCGTACACCTGCGCCACCTCCCCCCGCTTCCCACGTTCCCGGGCTGGTCCAGATCCGCGACCTGGCCGGCCGCCCCCGTGGCGTCGGCTTCCTCGCCGATCACGACGGCACCCTGCTCACCAGCCACGAGGCGGTCGACGGCCTGCCCCGGCTGGTCCTGCGCGCCACGGCCGACACCGGAGCCGGGGACGGCGCCGGGGACGGCCGGGGTGCCGGCGAGCGCGTGTGCGTGGTCGACGCCGCCGCCGTCACCCCGCTGCCCGCCCAGAACCTGGCCCTCGTGCGCACCCAGGGGCTGGGCACGGCCCCGCTGCCGCTGACGGTGCGGGAGCGGATCGACGCCGGCACGTACGTACGGCTCCCGGCGGGCTGCTGGCGTGAGGCGCGGGTGCTGGCCGCCACCGAGGCGACGTACACCGCCACGGACCGCTGCCACCCCGTCCCGGAGGCGCTGGAGCTGGCCATCGGCACCGCGGGCCGGGACGCACTGCGGCTCGGCTGCGGGGCGGCCGGGGGACCGGTGCTGGACCCGTGCACCGGCGCGGTCCTCGGCGTCCTCGGCACGGCCCTGCACACCGGGCAGCGCGACGCGGCCTTCGCCGTGCCGCTGCGGCCCGCCGCCGACGGCCCCCTCGGCGAGCTGCTCGCCCGCAACGCGGCGACCGTGCCCGCGTACGGCGCCGACCTCAACCTGGGCGGCGTCCTGGAGCTGACCGCCACCTCGGTCGGCCAGGACGGCCCGCCCGCCCGCCTCGCCGACGGCCCGGAACCCGTCGAACGGTACGGCGTCGCAAGGGAGTTGGCGGCCTTCGCGGACGGTGACCGGGCCGTGCTCGCGCTCGTCGGCGCCGCGGGCAGCGGCCGTACGACGGAACTCGCGGCCCTCGCCGCGCGCCGGGCCCGTACCGATCGGCCCGCGCCCACGCTCTGGCTGCGCGGCGCCGACCTGGCGGACGCCGACGGCTCCGTGGCCGACGCGGCCAGGCGCACGCTGGAGCGGGCCGCCCGGATCGTCGCCGCCGCCCGCTGTGCCCCCTCCGGCGGCCTCGGCGACGTCACCCCCGAGCGCCTCGCCCGCCTCGCCGCCCGCGCCGGGCGCCCGCTGCTGCTCCTCGTCGACGGCCCCGAGGAGATGCCGCCCGTCCTCGCCCACCGGCAGCCCGAGTGGATCCGCGGCACCGCCGACTGGCTGCGCGAGACCGGGGCGCGGCTGGTGGTGGCGTGCCGGGAGGAGTACTGGGAGCGAGCGGGTGCACTATTCCCGCCGGACCAGCTGTACGCGCCGGCGGACCCCGCGGCGCCGACGGCTCCCACGGCTCGGGTGACGGGCCCCGCGGCTCCGCTGGCCGCTGCGGCTCCGGCCGCCGGGCGTGTGCCTTCGGCGGCTCCGGCCCCTCCGGTGGTTCCCGCACCTCAGACGTTCACCGCGACCCCGCCCTGTCCGCCCGGTCCTCCTCCCCCGCCTCTCCCGCCCTGTGTCCGGCTCGCCGCGCTGACGTCGGACGAGGCCCGCCGTGCCCGTGCGCGGTACGGCGTCCCCGACGGGGTGCTCGGCGGCCGGGACGCCCGGCATCCGCTCGTCCTGCGGCTGCTGGCCGAGATCCGCGCCGCCGTCCCCGACGCCCCTGCCGCCGCCAGGTCCGTCGGCCGGCACGAGGTCTTCGCCGCCCACCTCGACCTGATGTGCCTGCGCATCGCGCTCCGGCTCGCCGCCGCGAGCGGCGACCTGCGCGGTACGGCCGTACGACGGCTCGCGGCGCGCGTCGCCGGGCAGGTGCACGAGGCCGCCCGGCGCAGTCTCGGACCCGGGCAGGGCGAGCTGGACCGGGAGTCCTTCGAGGCGGTGTTCCCGTGGGGACCCGCGCCGGCCCGCCTCGGCGGTGGCACCGGCTGGGCGTCCGCCGTACTCGCCGAGGGCCTGCTCGTCCCGGCCGGCACCGGCTACCGCTTCGCGCACGGGGAGGTGGCCGACTGGATCCAGGGCATGCACCTCGACCTGGACGAGGCCCTGCACGCCCTCGTCCACCGCCCCCGCGCCACGGGCGAGCGCGCGCCCGTCCCGGTGCCGCACCACCGCGCCGGGCCGGTCGTACAGGCCCTGCTGCTGCTCGCCCAGCAGTGCGGACCACGCCAACTCGCCGCCCGCCTGCGGGACTTGACCGACGCGCTGGACCGGGACCCCGCCTCCTGGTGGGCCGCCCGGCTGCTCGCCCATACCCTGCACCAGGTCCCGGACGCGACGCCGTACACCGAGGTGCTGCGGCTGCTCGCCGAGCGGATCGTGGCCTGGCGCCGGGCGCGGCGGACTGTCCCGGCCGAGTTCGGGCCCGCCTTCTGGACCGGGCTGCCCCTCCCGGACGCCGAGCGCCTCGATCTGCTGCGCCGGCTCGTGCTGGCCGACCAGGCGACCCCGGGGCCCGGGGGGCGCTACCTCGACGCCGTGGCCCGGCTGCTCGCCGCCGCCCCCGCCGTCGTACAGCCGGAGCTGATCCGCTGGTTCGCCGACGAGCGGCCGCTGCCCGCGACGCCGCACGCCACCGTCGCCACGGCCGCCCAGGCGCTGCTGCACACCCACCGGCACGGCGCGCTGGACGATCTCATCGACCTGCTGGCGGGCAGCCCCCACCGCCGCGCCGACGAACTGCTCGGCACGCTCGCCGAGGACGAGCCGGCGGCCCTGTGCCGGGCCGTCGACCGCTGGGCGCACGACGAGCGCGCCGTCCGCCGGGCGACGGCGGTCGCGTTCGGGCTGCGTACGGCCCCGCACGCGCACGCGGAGGCCGACCGCGCGCTGCTGCGGCTCGCCGCCCTCGCCCTGCTCGCCCGCCCCGCCGACCGTTTCCTGCACGGCGGCGCGCTCGCCCTGCTGGTCCACGACCCGCACACCCGGGACTCGTATCTGCCCGCCGCCCTGCGGCACTTCGCCGACGGCGACCCGCACGTCCCGCCCGGCGCCCTGGCCCCGGCCCTCACCACCCATCCCGAACCGGTCCTGGAGGCCTTCCGCACCCGGCTGGGCGCCTCGGACGCGCCTGACGCCGCGCGCCTCCTGGCCGCCCTCGCCGACGCCGCCACCCCGGCCCTCGCCCGCGCCGTCGCCGCCCTCGCCCGGGACGCCGTACGGCAGCGCCCCGAGGGCGCGGGACACCTGGCCGGACAGCTCGCCCACCACGTCGACCGGCGATTCGAGCAGCAGGGGCCCACCGCGCGCCCCGTCCTCCTGCCCCTCGTCACGGGCCTGCTCGACGGCGGCCCCGAACCGCTGCGCGCGGCCCTCGCCGCGGTCCTCGCCGCCCCGGGCACCCCGGCCTGCCACCCGCTGCGCCGCGAACTGCTGGAGATCCTGCTGGCCGGTGAACAGGAGCCGTCCGTCCTGACCGCCGTCCTGCACGCGGCGGCCGCGCACGGCGACCGCCGCGAGGAGGAGATGCGCGGGCTCGTCCACCGCACCGGTCTGCTCCTGGTCCGTACGCCCGAGGGCGCCACCCGCTTCGACCGCGGCCTGGTCGACCTGGGCCGGCACGTGCCCGGCTTCGCCCTGCTCATGGCCCGCTGGCTGAGCGCGGCCCCGGACGACTGGGCCGCCGTGGTGGGCCCCAGCACGCGCCGCACGCTGGAGAGCCTGGCCGGCGTCCGGGTACCGGCCTGAGCAGTGCCGACGGCATGGCGGTGAACGTGCGCCCGGTCACAGCCCCGATACCGATGCGGGTCAGGGGCACCCGGCATGGCACCCTTAGACCTGCGCAGGTCTTGAGAATCAATACGGACACGGGTTCGAGGAGCGGTCACAGTGCAGCGCTGGCGTGGCTTGGAGGACATCCCCCAGGACTGGGGGCGCAGCGTCGTCACCATCGGTTCCTACGACGGCGTCCACCGCGGCCACCAGCTGATCATCAAGCATGCCGTGGACCGCGCCCGCGAGCTGGGCGTCCCGGCCGTCGTGGTCACCTTCGACCCGCACCCCAGCGAGGTCGTCCGCCCCGGCAGCCACCCGCCGCTGCTCGCCGCGCACCACCGCCGTGCCGAGCTGATGGCGGAGCTGGGCGTGGACGCGGTGCTCGTCCTTCCCTTCACCACCGAGTTCTCGAAGCTCTCGCCCGCCGACTTCGTCGTGAAGGTCCTGGTGGACAAGTTGCACGCCAGGGCAGTCGTGGAGGGCCCCAACTTCCGCTTCGGCCACAAGGCCGCGGGCAACGTCGAGTTCCTCGCCGAGCAGGGCAAGACCTACGACTTCGAGGTCGAGGTCGTCGAACTGTACGTCACCGGCGAGGCGGGCGGCGGCAAGCCGTTCTCCTCGACCCTGACGCGCTGCCTGGTCGCCGAGGGTGACGTCGAGGGCGCCCGCGAGATCCTGGGCCGCCCGCACCGCGTGGAGGGCGTGGTCGTGCGCGGCGCCCAGCGCGGCCGCGAAATGGGCTTCCCGACGGCCAACGTCGAGACCCTCCCGCACACCGCCATCCCGGCCGACGGCGTGTACGCCGGCTATCTGCACGTCGACGGCGAGGCCATGCCGGCCGCGATCTCGGTCGGCACGAACCCGCAGTTCGACGGCACCGAGCGGACGGTGGAGGCGTACGCCATCGACCGCGTCGGCCTCGACCTGTACGGACTGCACGTCGCCGTCGACTTCCTCGCCTACGTGCGCGGCCAGGCGAAGTTCGACTCGCTGGAAGCCCTGCTGGACCAGATCGCGGCGGACGTGAAGCGGTGCCGGGAGATCGTGGCGGCGCAGGAGTGACCGCGGGCGACTGACACGAAAGGGTGGCCGGTGCGATGCGCACCGGCCGCCCTTTTCGGTTGCTGCTACTGCTGCGGGGCCTGCGGCGGCTGCGGCTGCTCCTGCGGGGGCTGGGGAGCCTGGGGGTAGCCGTACGCCTGGCCGGGCTGCTGCTGCGGCTGGCCGTACAGCTCCTGGCCGGGGGCCTGCGGGTACGGCTGCCCCGGCTGTCCGGGCTGCTGCGGGAACGGCTGACCGGGGGCACCGGCGGGAGCCTGCGGGTACGGCTGTCCGGGCATGGGCTGCCCCGGCATCGGCATCGGCTGCCCCGGCACGGGCGCTCCCGGCATCGGCTGTCCGGGCTGTCCGGGCTGTCCCTGCTGGGGCGGGTACGGCTGCCCAGGAGCCTGCGGGTACGGCTGTCCGGGGGCCTGTGGGTACGGCTGAGGCTGACCGGGCATGGGCTGTCCGGGCTGCTGCGGGAACGGCTGTCCGGGCATGGGCTGTCCCGGCATCGGCTGTCCCGGCATCGCGTAGCCCGGCATGGGCGGGGCGGCGACCGGCGGTGGGTTGCCGTCGCTGGTCCACAGGCCGTGTGCCTGCTGGTGGCGGATGAAGTCCTCGGCGATCAGCGCGGCGAGGTTGAAGTACGCCTCGCGCGTTCGCGGCCGCATCATGTCGAGGTCGACCTCGGCGCCGGCGGCCAGATGCTCGTCGAAGGGCACGACGACGACACCGCGCGTGCGCGTCTCGAAGTGCGCCACGATGTCCTCGACCTTGATCATCTTGCCGGTCTCGCGGACCCCGGAGATGACGGTGAGAGACCGGGAGACCAGGTCCGCGTACCCGTGCGCGGACAGCCAGTCCAGCGTCGTACTGGCGCTGCTCGCACCGTCCACGGAGGGCGTCGAGATGATGATGAGCTGGTCGGCGAGGTCGAGCACCCCGCGCATGGCGCTGTAGAGCAGACCGGTACCGGAGTCCGTCAGGATGATCGGGTACTGGTTGCCGAGCACCTCGATCGCGCGCCGGTAGTCCTCGTCGTTGAACGTGGTCGAGACGGCCGGGTCGACGTCGTTGGCGATGATCTCGAGCCCGGACGGCGCCTGGGACGTGAACCGCCGGATGTCCATGTACGAGTTCAGGTACGGGATCGCCTGGACGAGGTCCCGGATGGTGGCACCGGTCTCCCGGCGCACGCGGCGGCCGAGCGTACCGGCGTCCGGGTTGGCGTCGATCGCGAGGATCTTGTCCTGCCGCTCGGTGGCGAGGGTGGATCCGAGCGCGGTGGTCGTGGTCGTCTTGCCGACGCCGCCCTTGAGGCTGATGACCGCGATCCGGTAGCAGGACAGCACCGGCGTGCGGATCAGCTCCAGCTTGCGCTGCCGCTCGGCCTCCTCCTTCTTGCCGCCGAGCTTGAAGCGGCTGGACGCCGCGGCGGGCCGCCCGCTCTTCGCCTTCTGCTTCTTGTTGTTGAGCAGCCGGTCCGAGGACAGCTCCACGGCAGCGGTGTAACCGAGCGGTGCGGCACCGGGGTTGGTCATCTGCCGCTGGTCGTGCTGAATCGGCTGCGGCCACGCGGCACCGGTGCGCGGGTCGACGGGCGCCTGCGGGGCGTCCGCCTGCGGCTGCGGGAAGCCGTAACCGCCGGGCTGCGGCGGGGAGTTGACGTCGGCCGGCGGGAAGCCGTAACCACCGGGTCCGGCGGCCCCCGCCTGCTGCGGATGAGGCTGTGGCTGGGGCTGTGGCTGGGGCTGCGGCTGGGGTCCCGGCACGACGGGCTGACCGGGCTGCTGCGGCTGGTTGGGCTGGTTCCAGGCGGCGGGCGCGGGCTGCGGGGCCTGCGGCTGGAACGGCGGCTGCAGACCGGGCAGGGGACCGGGCTGCTGCGGTGCGGGCTGCTGCGGCGGTGCCGGCTGACCAGGCTGGCCGGACCACTGGCCCGCCGGAGCGGGGGCAGCGGGCTGGTAGGAGGGCGGCAGCGGCGGCACCCCGCTCTGCGGCGCGGGCGGAGGCGCCCAACCGGGCTGCGGGACCGGCGCATCCTGCGGGGCCTGCGCATCCTGTGGGGCCGGGGGAGCGACGGGAGCCTGCGGCACGGCGTCCTGCGGGACGGCGGCGGGCGGCACGGCGGCGGGCGGCACGGCGTCCTGGGGCGCGTCGGCCTGAGCGACGGCGGAACCGTCCGCCTGAGAACCGTCGGTCACCTCGCCACCCTCGGCCGGAGCCTCGGCGGCAGCGGCAGCAGCAGCGGCACCGTCCGCGTCCACGGCCGGAAGACCGGTGCTGCTCGCGCCCTCGCGCTCATTCGCATCGATACCGGCATCGACATCGGTACCGGCACCCTCCGCGTCCACGTCCGCGGAGGCCTCCTCCGATACGCCGCTCTCGGCAACGGCGTCCCCCTGACCGGCGGCATCGCCCCCGGACTCGGCAGACTCCTGCGACTCCTGGAGTTCCTCGGCCACATGACCCACGGCGCCCTCACCGGAGTCACCCGACGCCACCACGGCCTCGGGCGCACCCTCGGCACCCTCCGCACCGGCGGCACCCGTGCTCTCTGCGTCGGCCGATTCGGTGCCGGCGGCCTCGGCGGAACCCTGGCCGACGGACTCGGCCTCCTCCTTGACGGCCGCCGCGCGCTCGGCGATCTCGGCCATCTCGCGCTTCAGGGCCACGGCGGAGAACCGCATGGTGGCCCCGCTCTCCAGATCCCCGTTGTCCGGCTCAGGCGCGGGCGCCTCGGGCTGGACCTGCGGAGCGGCCGACGGCTGCTGCAACTCGAAGTCGTGCGAAGCGGACTGCTGCTGCGGCTCGAACCCCTGCGGCAACTGCGGCATCGGCGCCGGAGGCACGACGGGAGGCCCGACCGGCGGCGCGGGTTGCACCGGCGGCGGGAAGCCGTAACCGCCCTGCGCGGGCGGCGGCGGAGGCGGCGGAGCGTACGGGGTGCCCTGCGGGGGCGCGTACGGAGCGCCCTGCGGCGGGGTACCGACGGGCTGCTGCGGCCCCGGCGCCACCGGAGGAACGGACGAACCCGACGCGTTCTGCGTGTACCAGGCGGGCGGCGCGTAGTCGATGGTGAACTCGCCCGTCATCTCGATGGCGGACTCCGCGTCGGTCTGGTCGTCGTCGGGTGTGTCCCAGCCCCCGCGGATCCCGTCCCGATCGCTGTTCACAGTTCCTCCTGGTGTGGTCGAACACCCTCATGCTCATGCCGTGCTGGGGGCGACCGTTCCTGTCGTACGATTCGCCGGGCTTCCCCCCGGAGCCATCGGCCCCTTTGGTCGCGAGACGTGTACCCCCGCTCGCGGGATTTCGCGACGTGCCCGGACCCAGCCTAATCACCAAAGCGAGGGGGCTGGCAGGCCCGGCCGCTCCTTCGTGCCCGTACGACGCGTCACATCGGGCCCGAGGTCGCCCCGGCGTAGGCGGACGTACACCAAAACGTGACGCAGGCGCATCTCGACCAGTCGCCCATAGCGGGTGAATAGGGGCGACATTTCGCGTGGTCCTCTCGCTTCGCTCCAGTTCCCTTGAAAACGGACGAAGTTGGGCGCGTCTCAGTCCATCCGGCGGGCCACGCCCAGCAGGCCGGTCTCGGCGTCGGTCGCGCGCGTCACCACGTACTGCCGGTCCCGCTCCGTGCACCAGAGCGTCACGCCGTCGGCCAGCGTGGGCAGCGTGTCGAGGTCCGGACGCGGGAGCCCCATCACCCGCCCGATCTCGGCCGCCTCGTCCGGCGACACCCGCTGCACGCCCACCAGCCGTGCCTGGCGCATCAAGCGGGGTGCCACCGGGCTCAGATAAGGAAGCAGCGTGAGGACGGACTGCCACGGCGCCGACACCACGCGCCCGCGCGGTGGCCGCATGCCGCAGTCGCGCACCACCAGCACCGGCGTCCCGGCCGAGGCGCCCTGCGGGGGCACCCGGCCGACGTCGTACACCGCCAGGCCGTTCTGCCCGCCGCCCATGGCGTGCACCATGTGCATCCAGGCCTGCGCCCGGCCCGTCTCCACGGCCACCCGCGCACCCGTCGCCGCCGCGCGCAGCGCCATGACCTGGGCGGTCCACAGGCCGCCGATGAGCACGATGTCGTACGGCGTCGGGCGGTTCACCCCGAGTACGGCGGGCTGGCCTTCGGCGTTGACGCCGACCACGACGCCGTCGTCGCCCATCGGCAGGGACAGCGTGTCGGCCTGCTCCACAGGCAGGGTGTGCCGCGAGTGGCGGGGGCCGAGGAGGCCGAAGCCCGTGCGCAGCCGCTCACCGAGACCCGGGGCCGAGGACGTCCGGCCCGCCGGCGTGGGCGATGTCGTCATGGTCATCAGCGCGCACCTCCGAGCGGCAGGGTGGCGAGAACGCCGGGAAGTTGTTCACGGTCCAGGCGCGCCAGCCCGGTCCGCTCGCGTCGCGCAGCCTGCTCGAGATCGCGCCGCGCGTCGGTCAGTTCCTGGTTGCTGCGGCCGGTGATGCGCAGATGACCAGTGATGGACACATCCCGCTGCGCTCCCTTGGCGAGCGTCAGGCTGAAGGTCGTCGCGAGCGCTGGCACCTCGGTCAGCTTCGCCACAAGATGCGCCAGCGAGCCGCCGGAGCCGCCCAGTTGGGGCCAGCGGCGCACCCAGTACGTCGTGTGCCGGCGGTTGTCGCAGCGCCAGCTGCGGCTGGACTCCTCGGTGCGGCGCTGCGGGGCCTCGCCCCGCCCGGCCTGCGCCGTCACCATCGGGTTCGCGCACGCGGAGGTGGCGATGGCCGCCGTCAGCTCCTCCTCGGTGAGCACGTTGGCCCGGAAGCCCGCACCCGTCAGGCGACTCGCCAGATGCTCGGCGGAGCGGGCCAGACACTTCTGCGCGCCGAGCAGCCCGCCGCCACGCGCGGCCACCGCCTCCGGGCACAGCTCGGGGTCGAGCTTGAGCGCGATCCACGTGATGCGCACCGCGGGGGCGCCGGTCTCGGCCTGCAAGGGCGCGTAGTTGCTGACCACGACCGACTGCTGGGGAAGGTGCAGCGCGGGCGCGGGCTGGGTGTGCACGACGATCTGCGCCGACTCCAGCTGGATGCCGTCCACTTCGAGGACGTCCCGGACCAGGGAGACCGGCAGCGGCCTGCGGCTGCGCTCGGCGCGCAGCGCGTCCGCGTCGGACTCCACCTGGAGCACGGCGGTCACGAAGCCGCCGTCGCCCACCATGCCGATGGGTCGCTGGTCGCGGTCGTCGCCGCGGCTGTAGCTGTACGTGCGCAGGCTCGGGTCGCACTCCACGGCGGGCGCGAGACCGGAGTCGGTGCCCAGCGGCAGCGGTGTGCTCGCCGCGCGCCGCGTGCGGGCGCGCAGGGCCAGCAGGGTGCTGAGCCATTCCGGCAGCGAGCGCCCCCGGCGTCGAACGACGCCGAGCGCCACGAGCAGCACGGCGAACGGGGCGGCGGCGATCAGCGCCATGGTGCCCACGAGCCAGCCGCACACCAAGATGGCGCACGCGATCTCCAGCAGCACCAGTCGCTGGAGCGCGAACGAACCGCCGCGCCCCGAGCGGGACTCCGGATGCGGCGCGAAGGTGCCCTGGTGCGGCCTGCGTGCCTGCTGAGCGGGCGGCTGGGAGGAAGACGCGTCACGGCCGCCCGCCCGGCGGGCGCCGCCCGAGCGAGACCTCGATTGCGATCGCGATCGCGTCCGCGTTGCGGAAGCCATCAGTCCAAAACCCCCGAACTCTCCCGGAAACCCTTGCGCTCCGGTCCCTGCAAGCCGTGTGCACCCTACCCGTGCCACCAGCACCTCCGCGCAACAGGCATAGTAGGGGGCGGGTCTGACAGTTGAGGCACCAGAGGCAACCGAGGCGGGGGACGGATCTTCACAGGTTCCCCACGGCTCCGCAACGGGGAGAGAGCGGACACAGATGGCATCACGGCGGGACGAACTCAACGCCTACACCTTCGCGAAGCGCCGTACGCTCGCGTCATTTCTCCAGCCTTCTCCCACCGGCTCCGAGGAGGGTGCGCCCAAGCCGCTGGGCGCGCTGGTGCCCGGTCTCGTCGTCGGCGCCGTCGTCCTCGCGGTGTTCGGGGGCATCGGCATGTTCAGCCCGACCGCGCCCAAGGGCTGGGACACACCTGAGGCACACGTCATCGTCGCCAGTAAGTCGACCACCCGGTACGTCGTGCTGAAGACGGGCAACCAGGCCCAGCTCCACCCGGTCCTCAACATGGCGTCGGCCAAGCTCCTGATGGACCCGAACAGCGGCAGCGTCATCACCGTCGACGAGAAGATTCTCGACAGCGGCAAGCCCCCGCACGGCGCGACCATCGGCATCCCCTACGCCCCCGACCGCCTGCCCTCGGCGGACGAGGCGTCGGACGCCAAGCGCTGGGCGGTCTGCGAGCGCCCCGGTGACGGCGGCCGGGCCATCCAGAAGGCGGCGTTCGTCCTCGCGAAGAAGGAGTGGCCCAAGACAGAAGGATCCGCCAAGCTCACCGGCGGAGACCTGATGTACGTCGTCGGCCCGGACGGCAAGACCCAGTACGTCGTGGATGCCCAGGGCACGGCGTACGAGATCGAGAAGTCGGGCGGCGCGGACAACCGGGAGCTGCTCAGGGCCCTCGACACCCAGGGCCGCGCCCCGCAGCGTGTCTCGCAGGACTGGCTCGACACCCTGCACAAGGGCTCCTCGATCGCGATCCCGCCCATCCAGGGCAAGCCCGGCCAGAAGGCGAACGCCTCCAGCCTGCTGGGCGAGTACGACAAGGTCGGCGAGGTCGTGAAGGCGTACGACGGCCAGATGATGCGCTATTACGTCGTGCTCCAGGGGAAGGTGGCCGGCATCTCCGAGTTCACGGCCACACTGCTCCTCAACAGCGGCGCCCTCGGCGGCACCGGCCAGGCCGGCGAGGCACAGCAGGTCGCCCCCGCCGCGGTCGCCGACAGCGAGACGTTCTCGGAGCAGCAGAACTGGCCGACGTACAAGCCGCGCATGGTCAACGACGGCTCGCACACCACCAGCGGTCGCAACACGATCTGCAACGTCCTGAACTCCGTCGGCACCGACGGCAGCACCACCCTGTCGACCTGGGCGGGCACCGACTTCCCCGCCCAGCTGCCCACCGGCTCCTCCAGCGCGTACGCCACGCCGGGCTCCGGCCAGCTCTACCGCCAGTTCCAGGGCACGGAGACCTCGGTCGGCGGCGTCTTCCTGGTCACCGACACGGGCCTGCGCTACGCCCTGCAGTCCAACAGCGACAGCGCCACCGACGACAAGGGCATCGGCACCTCCGCGCAGCAGCGCAAGGACGAGCTGAGCGAGGCCAAGATCGCCCAGATCCGGCTCGGCTACGAGAAGGTGACCCCCGCCCCCATCCCCATGGCGTGGTCGACGTTCCTGCCGACGGGCCCGCGCCTGTCCGAGGCCGCGGCACGGCAGCCGCAGGGCTCGTGACGGCGAAGCGGCGGAGGAGAGCGGACTCATGCTGAAGGCAAGGATGCCGGGGACCGGGAATCCCGTGTCGACGGCCGGAGCAATGGTGCCCCGCGCGGTACCGGCTCGTACGGCGGTGGCTCGTACGGCGGTGACGGCGGCCGCGGTGGCGCTCACCGCGACGACCACTGTGATCGCGCTCCCCGCCGCCCCTGCCCGGGCGGACGACGGTCAGTGCACGTTCCCGTCGAAGAACTACTCCGGCCGACCATGGGCGCTGCAACGCGTCAACCTGGACGAGCTGTGGGCGGTTTCGACGGGCAAGAACGTCGAGGTGGCCGTGATCGACACCGGGGTCGACGTCAAGAACCCACAGCTCAGCAAGGCCGTGGAGGTGTCCAAGGGTGAGAACCTGCTGAAGGACAAGAACTCCAAGGGCGAGAAGATCGACCGCGGCAACAACTCCGGCACCACGGACACCGTCGGCCACGGCACCCGCGTGGCGGGCATCATCGCGGCCCGCAAGGCATCGGGCACGGGCTTCGTCGGCCTGGCCCCGGACGCGAAGATCATCCCGATCAAGCAGAACGACGCGGACGGCGACGGCACGACGGAGACGCTGGCCGCGGCGATCACGGACGCGGTCAAAAAGGGCGCGGACGTCATCAACATCTCCCAGGACACGGCCAACGCGGTCGCGGGCGGCCAGGCGTTGCTGGACGCCGTGAACTACGCCCTGGAACACAAGGTCGTCGTCGTCGCCTCAGCCGGCAACGACGGCTTGGGGGGCAACGTCAAGGTGACGTACCCGGCGTCGTACCCGGGCGTCCTGGCAGTGGCGGCATCCGACCGCAACAACGAACGCGCTCCCTTTTCACAGTCGGGAGATTTCGTGGGGGTCGCCGCACCCGGTGTCGACATGATCTCCACCGTTCCCGGCGGCGGCCACTGCTCGGACAACGGCACCAGCTTCTCGGCGCCGTACGTGGCGGGTGTCGCAGCCCTGCTCAAGTCCAAGTACCCGAACTGGTCGGCCCAGCAGGTCGTCGCCCAGATCGAACAGACCGCGGAACGCTCGATCCCGGGGCACGACCGGCTGGTGGGCTGGGGCGTCGTGGACCCGGTGAAGGCGCTGACGGACGTCGACCCGGAGCACCCCGTGGCATCCCCCTCGCCCGAGGACGGCGTGGTCAGAGGAGAGGCGCCGTCCGTCACGCCCCTGCACATGGGTGAGACGGCCCAGGAACGGGACACCCGTATGTCCACCTACGTGGTGGTCGGAAGCCTCGTCATGGTGGCGGGCCTGAGCGGCACCGCCGTCGCGGTCCGCGACGCGCGCCGCCGGCGCGAGGGGCGGCTGAAGACCGGCTGATGAACACCCTGGACAAACCGAACGTCCCGCTCCTGATCGGGGCCGCCGTGCCCCTGGCCATGGCCTGCGTGAAGGCGCACCGGGTACGTGCCTGGCGCGAGAGCATCAACCCATCGGCCCCGAGGTCCCCGACTCCGCCCTCGCCGTCGCGCGCGTCGTCCTCGTGAGCATGGCCGGTATCGGCTTCTTCACGGCCGTCCAGGGCTTCGGCGTCTCCGACGGCATGTCATGGAACGACCACGAACTGACCAGCGCGGTATAGCAGGCCGCGGACGACCTGGACGGCTACCGCTTCACGGCCGACGACTCCGGCACGTCCCCCTACTTCGACGACTACGCGTCGCTGCTGGAGGAGAAGGTGACCCGGTACGGTGGCGCGGACGCGTCGTTCTGCACGCACACAGCGAGCGCGGCCGGTTGCCGAAGGACGACTACACGCCGCCGGGGATCGGCGGTGAAGAAGGCGCTCCGACGTACCGCGGGTACCGGCTGACGGTGACAGCGCGCAGCGCGCGGCGGGGAGTGCTGACCGGGGGAGTTCGGGCAAGGGCAGTACTGGCAGAGGCCTGCGTCAAAGCCTGCCGAAGACCACTTCGCGCCGGCTCCAGCCCAACTTCAGAACGGTGTCGCGCAGCGGCTCGCGCAACTCGGCGCCGTTGAAGCCGAAGGCCTCCGTCAACTCCGGCCGACCACCCTCCCCACGTCCGATGGTCCACTCGCGACTGACGGTCTGGCTCGGCCCTCGCGTGTACTCCGACATCACCTCGAGCCTCGTCGGATGCCCGACACGCTTGACCTCCCACTGCTCCTCAAGCGCGCGCAGCTCATGCTCCCTGTGATCCAGGCGCATCCGGATCCACCCGGCATGACTGATCCGGGACTGCACGAAGACCTGCTTCCAGACGGGCTCCGTCAACCGCCACTCCGCCAGCAGGTCACACCGTTTCCCACCGCCGTGCCGGATGACGTACGGACGATCGGGCTGATCGAGACCGAGCAGGGCCTCCCGCAACTCCTCGGCGGGGACGGGAGAAACCCCCTCCGGGAGGCGTCGGGTGCCGGTCAGTTTGCCGAAGAGTGCCAATGGGGCCAGCTCATGAGCGGGGGAGCGCCGGGACGTGGGTCAGCCGGCGGCCGGGGATACCTTGTCGTCGGCCTTGATGCCGAAGTTGATCTGGTCTCCTTTGACGGAGGACACCGTGACCGTCACCCCGAGCGTGCTGCCGTCGGCCGCGGTCAGCTTGCATCGGGTGGTGGTGCCGACCTTGCCGGCGAGATCCTCGGGGCAGGTGATGTTCGGCTTCGGCTGACCGGTTTGCGCGGCGAGCTTCTCGGAGACGGTGGTGGCGAGCTTGTCGGCGGACAGCTTCGGCTCGGTCTTCTTGCCCACGCTCACGGAGGCCGAGCAGCCGACGAGCAGTACACCGACGGCCATGGCCGAGAGGCTCCAGGCTGCTGCGGTTACGCGACCTGTGGTCATGTGGGGACTCCATTTCAGGGACCAAGAACAGAGGGCAACCCGAAGAATACTTGGAGCGTTGCACCTGCCATGAGCCAGGAGTGATTCCATAACTCCTTCACTTCTTGACCGTATCTCAACCTTATTCAAGAGGGTGCGGCATCAAATGTGTGTCCGGGGTGTGAGGAAGCACTTCTCCAGAGCGTTGGGCGGCAGGGGTCGTGTGGGGGTGATGCGACGTTGGATCTGCGGGGCCATGCCGGTGCTAGCCTGATTCGGCTGGTCGCCAAGACGTCTGGTGGCAACCGGGGTTGAGGATGAAGAAGAGAAACGGGGGATCTCGTGACGTCTGATCTGGGAGTGGGGCCAGGAGTCCTGAAGAAGGGGGCGTCGGACATTCTGGACTGCCTCACGCCCGTCGAGAAAGTGGACTTGGGGGGACCGTCCGGGCAGGGCTCCGCGATCGGGGACGACGGCGCCGCCGCCGCTCTGCTCACGTTCTGCGCTACGTGGCAGTTGGGGGCCCAGTACCTCGCCGACAGTGCGGCGACTTTGGCGGGTGGGCTGAACCAGGCCAACGGTGATTACACGGAAACGGACCAGGCCATCCGCGACGCGGCGAATTCGGTTAGCACGGAACTGAGTTAGAGACGGGGAATCCCAATCCATGGCAACCGCACTCGGGTCGACGACGGATCCCAAGGGGCTAGTCCCAGGTGACCCCAAGACGCTGCACGACCTCGCCACCACTCTCACCGGCTGGTCGAAGAAGTTCAACAAGGTCGGCGACGGTCTGCGAGACCTGAAGATACCGGGTTGGGCCGGCCAGGCCCATGACGTCTTCTGGCCTGTCCTGTCCAAGGAGAAGACCAACTGGTACTTCGCGGCCGACGCGATGTCGGACGCGGCTTCGGCGGTCACCTCGTACGCCGGCATGCTGAGCTGGGCGCAGGGCCAGGCCACGACGGCGATCGGGCAGTGGAAGTCCGGGGATCACGAAGCGGCGCAAACGACACTGGATTCCGCGCTCAAGCAGCTCAAGCCCGAGGCCGACAAGCTCACCAAGAAGCTGAAAGACCTCGCGGGGGGTGCGGCCCACAGCCCTGGCTGGCTCGTGGCGCTTCGTTCACAGGTTGATGACCTCAAGTGGATGAAGGATCACGGGGTCGGGAAGACCAGCCAGAAGCGTTGGAGCACGACGAAGGAGAAGTGGCTGGAGGACGAAGCCGGCCGGTGGCACCAGAAGAAGGAATGGGGCAGGGATACAGAAGGCAACTGGTTCATCCGGGACAAGCCGCCGCCGGCCGACGATGACGAGGCGGCGGGATCCGGCAAGAAGCCGAACGTGACCGTCAAGATCGCCGAGTGGACGGGCAAGGCAGACGTCTGGTCGGCGAACACCAGTGGAAAGGCATCGTGGGGTGGTGCCAACTGGCAGGATAACGCTGGTCTGTCTGTACTCGGCGTGAACGGAACGGCCGGTGCGAGCTACACCAACGGGCGACTGCAGGCTGGTGTTTCGGGGAACGCGTATCTGGTGCAGGGCACCGCAAGCGGCAGCGTGACGTACGGTCTGGCCACGGCCCAGGGAAACGCGAAGGCCTATGTCGGGGCGGACGCCTCCGCGAATGTGGGCGTCGGCAAAGACGGCTTGCATGCTGGCGCGGAGGCGTTCGCCGGAGCCAAGGCAACCGGTACGGTCTCCGGCGATGTCGCTGGTGTGGGCGCCGGTGTGACTGGTGAGGCATGGGCGGGCGTAGGTGCTTCCGCTGACGTCGACGCGGGAATGAAGGACGGCAAGTTCACCGTCGGTGGCAATCTTGGAGTCGGTCTGGGTATCGGTGGCAAGGTCTCCTTCGATGTCACCGTCGATCCCAGCAAGGTGCTCAACTCGGTCGATGACGCGGCCGACGCGGTGGGTAGCGCGGCAGGCTCCGTCTGGGACCACACGCTCGGCGGGCTGCTCTAGCCTGGGTCGTAGTTCACTGTAAGGAGTAGGTTCACCATGGCCGCCACACTGCCGGTCAAGATCTCGTTCTCGTTGCCAGAGGGCTGGCGTGCTGCGCCGCCGGACGAGGTGGGAGCACCGGGCGCCGCTTTTGTCGCGCTCCATCCCGCCTCGATCGACGGTTTCACGGCAAACATCTCCATCGCCGGCGGGATGCGCAACGACAGTGCCACCATGTGGCAGATCGCCGACGAGTCGGTCCAGAGGCTGGGACAAGTGGGAACTGTCGAGGTCGTCAAGAAGACCGAGGTGGGCACGCCGGACATCCCGGGTCTCACGGATGCTCCTGGTGTGGTCCAGAATCTCCTCCTGCACACCACCCTGCGGGGAGAGCCGTTGGAACTGTTTCAGAGCCAGGTGTACCTCGGTATGGAGGACGTCAAGAATCCGGCCAACCGCGCGGTGATCGAACTCGTCCTCACCGCGAAGCCCACCCAGCTCGGTGCGGTGCTTGACGACTTCAAGACGTTTCTGCGGACTGTACGACCGGCCGAGGAAGACCCCAGCGCCCCCGCCTAGAAAGACGTGTGCCCCTTGTCCCGGTAAGTCGTCTTCACCGTGACAAGGGGCATATCGATTGCTCAGGTCGTGACCCAAGCCTGTGCCGGAATCCTCTCCAGGACATCGCACACGTAGTTCAGCTTCTCGTCGATGGCTTGCGGGGACATAGTGCCTGTGTACCAGGTAAACAGCTCGTTGCCGCGGATCTGGAGAGGGGACTTCTCAGCGCGGGGGTCCGAGAGCAGGAAGGTCACCACGGCACTACTCAAGGTGCGTCGGGCAAGTTCATCGTCCCCGGAGACGATTCGGAATTTCTGGTCGAATTCCGGTACTCCCAGCTCCATCTTGACTCTTCGGTCAAGCATCGCGTCCAGCCGACTCGGAGGAAGTATCGCCACAGACGGGCCCGAGCCTGGAGCTGTGACGACGAAAACCGTCTCGATGATGGGCTGCTCGCGATCCACGGCGTTAGCAGATGTCATGGGATTGGTGTAGCGGTGTTCGAAACACTTGAAGAGTCGGCCACGGAACTCCCCAGCAGTGTAGTGCCAGGCAGTCAGATTGCTCCCCCTCCCGGGCATTGGTCCGACTCCGCAATACTGGTCAATTTGCCCGCCCGTGCGCGTCGCGTACGTCCAGCCGCGTTCCGCAGCGATACCGGCGAGCTGCTTGTGATCTTTCTTGATCTGCGCTTCCTTCTTGCGTCCCCGCGCGGATACGGTGAACACAAGGATGAACATGCCCGCGATGAAGGAGAACAGCAGTACCTTCACCACGATCCCAGCCAGTTGGTCCATGGCCCCAGATTATGGCTGGCGCGGGCCACGCGGTGACCGGAGCGTTTCACTTGGCCGTGGGCATGTGAAGCCTGAGTCGAGGCTCGGCCGCCGGTCGGCCGCTGACACATCGCTCTGACGTGCCGCGTGTGGAAGTTCTGCAAAGGTTCAAGTGATGTCGTCCGGCCTGGCGTGATCGCGTCAGGAGTGGCTCACGCCTGAGGTGCGCATGGCCGACGGCCCACTCATCGCCCGGTCGCACACGCGTAAATCCGGCAAACCGCTGCGTCCGGCCCAGTGTCGTAACCGAGTCAATACATATGCCGGTTGGACCCGTTGAGCAGGTTGACTACAGTGGTCAGGTGCGTTGAGACGCGGCTTGCGTTGCGGTCGTACGGCGGGTGGATGGTCCGCCTCGGCCCGGTCGTGGGGCGCTGGTGTACGGGGAAACGGGGAGGAACATGAGCGGGGGCGAGCCGGCGGCGAACCTCAAGGTCAGCGCTGACGCTCTGACGCAGTTCGTCAGCACGGTGGACGGCGTTCTGAAGGAACTTGAGGGGTCGGCCGGCAATCCGACGCGAGTCGGAGACCAGACGATCCGGCACACGTCGCTCCGCAGCGGGTCTGCAGGCTTCCATGAGGCCGATGCTCTGTACGGGACGTTCAATCAGGTCCACCAGGCTCTCACGAACCTGTCCAAGACCCTGCATCTGCAGATCGAGGCGATCGGTATCGCTGTCCAGGGTGCGAACGGCACCTTCAACGACCTCGAGGAAGAGCAGCGTCGCAGGTTCTACGAGATCCAGGCGGAGATCAGGAACCTCAATCCGCAGGGCGAGAAGAACACTGGTGGTGGCGAGAAGGGAGGGCTCTGACGATGACCGACAAGTACAAAGCGGACATGGAACGGGTCTCCGCGGAGAACAAATTCACCGACCTCGCCCGGGGCATCGGGGATGGGCCCAGCACCGGCGGTCTCTTCTTCGATCCGGTCGAGATGCTCCGCTCCTTGGCCAAGGCCACCCCGTACGGGCAGGCCATGGTCAAGCGTACGGAATTCGACGAATATGACCTCAACGCAATGCTCGACCTGGTGGAGCGGACGAACCCGGAGGATCTGGAGTCGTCCGGTCGGGCACTCTGGGACGCGCGCGATGCCATCAAGAAGGCAGCTGACACTCTCAAGGGCAAGTTCGACACGGTCCCCTGGGTGGGCAAGTCAGGGGACAGCTTCCGCAAGTGGGGCGGCGACCTTGTTAAACACACGCATGGGCTCGCTGACTTCGCGGGCGGAGCCGGTGACTCGATCACCGCTGCCGCTGAGGGGCTGGCGTCTGTCAGCAACGCAATGAAGATTCCCCGCGATACGAGACAGGTTTCGAAGCGGCCCGATAAATTCACGGCTGCCGAAAAGGTTTCGGACAAAGAAGGCTATGCCACCGCCGTAACGGTGGAGAAGCACCGCCAGGAGGCGGTCAACCAGATGAACCGGCTGGCGTCGTACTACGCGGTGTCGACCCAGTCGCTGCAGGACTTGCACAAGAGCGCGCCTGACTTCGGTAACCTCCCGAACGTCGGGGTACCCAGGCCCGGCCCCTATGTCGATTCTGCTTCCCAGGGCTCCGCTTCGCACGGTTACCGAGGCGCGGACTCAAGCGTGATCGGAGGGCATCACGCGACGGTGGAGCCAGTGCGTCACGCGGTTGCGCCCGATGCAAGCGGCAAGCCGACGCCTGTAAACCACGTCACGGTCCCAGTCAGGCACTCCGAGGCGCCGGTCGGTACGCACATCGACACCACCGGCACGCTGCCGCCGCCCACGACTACGTCGCCCGGGCCCAGCCACACTCCGCCGGTCACGGGCACTCCTCCCACGACTGGCAGCCAACCCAATTTGTTTGACGGCGGTGGCTTCAGACTGCCCATGCCCAACTCCACCTCGGGTCGGAGCTTGAGCGGCGCCGGTGGGTTCCGTAATCCTCCGACTGCTCAGGCACGCGCGGGTACGTCCGAGTTGACCAATCCGGGCTCCGGGCGCTCCGCAGGGCGAGGGCCCACGGACCAGGTGGGCCGCGCTACATCGACTGGCCAGTCCGCGGCCAAGGGCACCGCTTCCGGACCGAGCACGTCCTCTCCCATGGGCCGAGGAGTCACGGGTGGTACGCCGCGCCCCGCAGGTACGGCAGCATCGCGCGCGACGAACGGGCCGGCCACCGGCGCTGGCCGCACCAACGGCGTCGTCGGGGGGCGGCCCTCCACGGCGAATCCGTCGTCGAAGAACGGGTCACGGATTCCGCGTGGCACGGTCATCGGTGGCGACGAAGAGACGAACTCCCGGCCCACGACTGGCCGCCTCGGCCAGCGCGGCGTCTTCGGGGCGCCCGAGTCGGAGTCCGCGGCGCGGCCTGGCGCGGGTACGACTGGATCCCGCTCCCGTGCTGGAGCGTCCGAGGTCGTCACCGGACGGCCGAGTGCGCGCACGTCCGCGGTGGGAGCCGAGCGCAACGGCATGACCCGTGGCGGTGCAGGTCTCACGCGCGGCGCAGGCCACAACGGACGGCCCGGCGAGCAACGGAAGACGGACGGTACACCGCGGCCCGACTACCTGGTCGAAGACGAAGAGACGCACCTGCCGAACAACCCCCGGCGCGACGTGCCGCCGGTCATCAACTGAACGCGAGCGAGGGTATTCAACGTCATGGAGTCAGGGATCAGCCGACGAGCCGAGCAGGCTGAGCTCCGCAGGGTGCACCGCGGAAGACGAGTGCGCGTGGTGGGTGCAGTTGTCGGCGCCCTGACCGTTGTGACTGTGGGCTTGGCCCCAGGCGCCACTGCGTCCGACGAGCAGTCGAAGCAGTGGTACCTGGGCCCCATGCAAGCCGAACAGATGTGGAAGGTGAGCACGGGGAAGGGCGTCAAGATCGCGGTCATCGACTCCGGGGTGAACGCGAACACGCCATCGCTCAAGGGGCAAGTCCTGACCGATGAGGTCCCCAAGCAGGTGGCTTACCACGCGACGGACGACTACTTGGGCCACGGCACGACCATGGCCGAGCTGATCGCAGGTACCGGGGCGGGCGGTGGGCTGAAGGGGCTGGCACCAGACGCGAAAATCGTTCCGTACCGTATCCAGCTCGACGGCCTAAAAGGGGCGAAGGAAAAGTCCCAGACTCCGGGTTTCGATCTGGCGCTCAGAGCCGCTGCCGATACCGACGTAAAGATAATCAACATCTCGCTCGGCGGTCTGATCGGCAATGAAGATGAGGCTGCGGTCAAATACGCGCTCTCGAAGGGCAAGTTGTTGATCGCGTCAGTGGGTAACGACGGCAAGAATGGCCAAGTCGATTACCCCGCGGGGTACCCATACGTTTTCGGTGTTGCATCCGTCGGCGAGTCCCTCAAGGTGTCGAACTTTTCCTCAAGTGGAGGCTTTGCCGATGTGGCAGCTCCTGGTGAGGGATATCCTGGCTGGTGTGACGGTACATTTCGTTCGTATTGTGACAATCAAAAAGGTACCAGTTCAGCCACCGCCCTCACCTCTGCCGCCGCTGCCCTGATCTGGTCCGCACACCCCGACTGGACCATCTACCAGGTTGAACGGGCCCTCCTCGATACCGCTGGGCGTACCTGGCCGAAGGACAATCCGAGCAAGTACCTCGGCTACGGAGTCATCCGTCCCCGCGTCGTGCTGGCGGACAAGAACTACGACCCCGGCCCCGCCGATGTCGATCCGCTCCAGAAGCAGGACGGTCACGAGTGGGCAAGCGTGGCCCCTGTCGCCCCTAAAACCTCCTCTTCTCCTTCTGCATCAGCCACGTCACAAGCCCAACAAAAGGGTTCCACCGGCTCGACCTCGGCGGCAGGATCGAGCGCGGGGTCGTCAAATGGCGGCAGTAGCAACACCACTTGGATCGCACTGGGCGCCGTCGGTGCGGTCGTCGTGATCGGCGGCGGCGCATGGGCTCTCGCGCGGGCACGACGCACCAGGTGACGTCCTGAGCTGTTGACAGCCGTACCGGCCCAATGCAGTTCGGACAGAACGGGCACTGCGTGTTCACCGCTGGGGGCAACAGCCAACAGCGGTGAGCCGAAACCAACAGATCAACAACAGACACACGAAAGGCAGGGCCGATCATGGCCGGCGGAAAGCAGAAGCTTCACGATGATCCGGTAGTCCAACTCGAGAAGCAGATGGTGGAGAAGTACGACAACATCCGGAAGAACGTGCACGTTCTCCAGGGTGTCATCGACCACCTCGAGGGCCAGTGGCACGGTATCGGCCGCGCCGCGTTCGACAAGAAGCAGTTCGAGATCAACGAGTCGCTGCAGAACATCGGCAACATCCTCGCCGACGTCATCGAGTCGATGAGCACGGCGCGCAGTATCAAGAACAGCAAGGAAGACGAGGTCCGCGCGTCGGTCCACAAGATCGACCTCCAGGACGGCGCTCCCACTGTTCCGACGTCTTCCCTCAGCCACTACTGAGTCGAGCGAGACAGAGAACATCCGCCGGGAGACCGGCGCACTCAGCACGTACACACAAGCGAGACGAGGTAACAGGCGTGGGCAACAACGCTGATGGGCTGTCTGTCCATTATGACGGGCTCGACATTGCCGCAACCAACATCGGCAACCAGGCGAAGCAGCTCGAGTCGGACCTGGCGGAGCTCCGTGCCCTGGTCGTGAAGAGCCAGCAGTACTGGGAGGGTCAGGCCCAGGGCAGCTTCCACGACAAGCTGCAGCGCTGGGACAAGTCGGCGAACAACATCCACCAGGCCCTGCAGGGCATCGGACACGTCGTCGCCCAGTCCGGCGGTACGTACATGGAAGGCGACAAGAAGGCGGCCAGCTACTTCCAGTAGGACGAGGCTCCCAGAATCAACTCCAGGGTGGGCGCGCGCGGGAGGCGCCCACCCTGCTGTTGTGCCGAGCAGGGAAACCAAGCCGGAAGCAGGCCGGAGGGACGAAGAGGGAGCATGCGCGCGTCAGGTGCCGGACCGGGTGACCGGGGGACGAAGCAGATCGGCCCGTACACGGTGGTGACCCGGCTCGATGCCGGTGTCCCGGTGCATACGCCGGTCTCCGAGCACCGCTTCATCGCCCGCAGCGCCGACGGTGACCGCACGGTGTTGTTGAGCAGGCCCCTGGCAGGTGTCGACCCACAGCGCTTCATGGCCGAGGCCGAAGCCTCCCGCTATCTCCTCGGGAGCTGGGTCCTGCCCGCCGTCGAGCTCGCAGCCTCCGGCGAACAGCCCTGGTGTGCGTGTCCGTATCTGCCCGCGCTGCCACTGCCTGTCGCCCTGACCGTCCACGGAGGCCCGCTGCCCGAGCCGACGGTCAGGGCACTCGCCGTCGCGCTGGCCGAGAACCTCGCCGTCATTCACGGGCAGAGCCTGACCCATGCCGGGCTCTGCCCGTCCGCCGTGCTGATCGCCGCGGACGGTCCCCGGCTCACCTGCTTCGGGGCAGTACGAGCCGCAGCGCCGGACGGCGTCGCACGGCAGGAGGCGCCCGGTCTCGATCCCGGCAGCCTGCCGCCCGAGCAGGCCGCGGGCGGACAGCCGCGCCCTGTGGGTGACGTATACGCACTCGGTGCGACACTGGCCTACGCCGCCACGGGTTACAGCATGCCGGAACGGGAGGAGCTGCCGACCCGTCTGCGCTCGCTGATCACCCGTTGCCTGTCCCGCGATCCGGCTCATCGGCCCCAACTCGTCGAGATCGTCGATGAGTTGGCGGGAGGTCCGCGGTCGGATGCCCCCGACGGCTTCGCCGCGCCCACACGTGCGGACGTACTGCTCGGTCCCGGCTGGCTGCCGGCCCGGCTCGTCGCCGCCATAGTCCATCAGTCGGCGTCCGTGCTCGCCGCGGAGGCGCAGTTCCCGGTGCAGGCACAGCCACCCGTCCATGCGTCCTGGACGCTCGGCGGAGCGCCGTCCGGGGCACCGGAACCCCATCGCACTCACTGACCACAAGAATCCCCATGCCGACTCCTCTCACCCACGACGATCCCGTCGCACTCGGCCCGTACCGGCTCATCGCCAGGCTCGGCAGCGGAGGCATGGGCACCGTCTACGTCGCACGGTCCGCCGGTGGACGTACCGTTGCCCTGAAGACCATGCATGCCGCCATCGCCACCGATCCGGCGGCCCGCACCCGTTTCCGGCTCGAGGTGGACGCCGCCCGGGTCATCGGCGACCGGTTCGGGGCGGGGGTGATGGACGCGGATCCGCTGTCCGAAACGCCTTGGCTGGCCACGGAGTACGTACTCGGACCCCCGCTCGACGCGGCCGTCGAGACCCGAGGAACGCTGCCCGAGCAGTCCGTACGCGCCCTGGGCGCGGCCCTGTGCTCGGCGCTCGGCCAGCTGCACCGGTCGGACGTCGTGCACCGCGACCTCAAGCCGTCCAACATCCTCCTCACGGCCTACGGGCCCAAGGTCATCGACTTCGGCATCGCGCGAGCCATCGGCGACGAGCGGCTGACCCGGGCCGGTGCCGCCGTCGGTACGCCGGCCTTCATGTCCCCGGAGCAGGCCACCGGACAGGAGCACGACGCCGCCGGCGACGTGTTCGCGCTGGCCGGCGTGCTGGTGTACGCGGCCACCGGGCGCGGACCGTTCGGCAACGGGCAGGCGGCGGATCTTCTGTACCGGGTGCGGTATGCGGACGCGGACCTCACCGGTGTGCCTGTTGCCCTCGCTCCGGTACTGGCGCAGTGCCTGGCCAAGGATCCGGGGCAACGGCCGACCACGGCTCAGCTCGCGGCTCAACTCCATGATGGTGGCGGTGAGTTCGCCGATCATCTGCCGCACGAGCTGCTCGCGGAGATCGGCCGCCGGGCGGCCGATGTCTGGCGGCTTGTGCCACAGCGGCTACCCGCGCCCGCGGCTGGGCCGGAGGCCGCGGCGGCGACCGCGGCGGCCGCCCGGCGCCCGTCGCGCCGCAGGTTCCTCGTTGTCGGCGGCGCACTCGCCGCCGGTGCGGCGGCGGGTGGAAGCGCGTGGTGGTGGCAGGGGCGCGACGCTGCGCGTGGCGGCGGGGGTACGACCGAGAAGGGCGGCGCCCCCAGGACGCGGAACATGAAGCCGCTGTGGACTTACACGTTCAGCGCCGTGCTCTCGGATGAGATGGGCTCGGTCGCCCCTCAGTCGCTCGGCGGAATAATCGTCGTGGCGGGCGCTGGGGCCGAAGCCGTCAGCGCGACGAACGGGGTCGGCGTGTGGGACGGCAACGGCCGCTCGGAGGAGAGAAGTTGGCAGACGCTCGTGACGGGTGGTCGGCTCTACCGGCTCTGGATCGGGGAGGAGACCGATGACGGGATCGGGTCCGCCGTCAGGCTCCAGATCCTTGATCCGAAGAACGGGAAAACGATCAAGACCCTGGTCCGGTTCGCGGGCACCAATGACGAACTCCCCACACATCAACTGCTCTGCGTCACGGACCGCGTCGCGTACGTAGTCGTGGGTAAGGGGAAGTATGACCAGGGCGGCACCTTCTCCGCGGGAGAGACCGATACTCTGAGCGCTGCCGACATCGAGACCGGCAAGCTCCTGTGGTCGAAACCGCTGCCCGTACGATTCGATACGAGTTCGAGGCTGTACTTCCTCGCCGCGAAGACCGTGGGCGGCCGTCTGGTGACACTCCAGCAGTCGGAGGACGGGACCGTCCACATCGTCGTGTGGGCCGCCTCGACCGGAGCCGTCCTGTGGAAGCAGCCGTACGACATCGACGACCCGAACATCCTGAGGTGCGGGATCGCCGCGGACAGCGAGCACCTGTATCTCGGCGGCAGCCGACTCTCGGCGCTGCGGCTGAGTGACGGCACAGTGACGTGGAAGACCTCGACGGAGTACGCGTACGGACCGCCGGTGCTCAGAGCGGGCACCTTGTACGCCGTGGGTGGCGACGCCGGACTGACGGCGGTGGACGCGCGCAGCGGGAAGACGCTCTGGGCCGAGCGAGGCGGGGAGGTGAGCGAGGCGTCCACCAGCGGGCCGCCTGTCCTCGGCACCCGTTATGCGTACTACAAGAACGGGAGTCTGCTGCGCGCGGTCAGCCTGACGGACCACACGACCGCGCTGACCTACCAGACGAGTGGAAAGCAGTTCTATGCGGACTCGGACGCGAAACTGGTCCTCGCCGTGGACGGCGCGGGCATGACCGCTTATCCCCTCCAGTGAAGTGACCTCGAAGCGGCGGATCACCGGCCGTGCGGAACGGCACACGGCGACGGTTGGCCGCTCGGCCGCTCCCACCCAACCTCTCCCCTGGGCAGAAGGACCCCCATGAAACCCCTCGGTACCGGCGACCCACTGCGCCTCGGGCCCTATCGCGTTCTCGGTGTTCTCGGCGAAGGCGGCATGGGCAAGGTCTACGTCGGCCGGGACGGCGCCGGCAGCCTGGCCGCCGTCAAGGTGCTCAGGCCTGAGCTCGTCCACGACACCAACCTCACCCAGCGGTTCGTGCGCGAGGCACAGGCCGCCCAGGCGGTGCGGAGCAACGGCATCGCGAACGTGCTCGGTGCGTGGACCGAGGGCGGGCGGCCGTGGATCGCCAGCGAGTTCCTCGCGGGGCTCACCCTGGACCAGGCAGTCGACACCTACGGGCCTCTCGACGAGCCGGCTCTGCGTGCCCTTGCCACCGCGCTGGCGCGAACCCTGGCCGACATCCATGCTGCCGGTTTCGTCCACCGCGACCTGAAGCCGCCCAACATCGTGCTCACCTCGGCCGGACCGCGCATCATCGACTTCGGCATCGCCCGGCCCGAGCACGGGCTGACCTTGACCACGACCGGGCAGGTGCCCGTCACTCCGGGGTACGGCGCGCCCGAACAGGTTCTCGGACAGCGTGTGGCCCCGTCGGCGGACGTGTTCTCGCTCGGCGCGGTGCTGGTCTACGCGGCCACCGGCAGACGGGCGTACGAGGGTTCGCACGTCGCGGCCGTGCAGTACGCGGTGGTGCACGAGGAGCCTCGACTCGACGGCATCGATCCGGAGATACGTGCTCTGATCACGCCGTGCCTGGCCAAGGATGCTGCCGCACGTCCTGCCCCGCCCCAGATCGTCCAGGCCATGGCGGTGCCCAAGGGGGCCGACCGGGTGTGGCGGCGCGGACCGGTCGCCGAGGCCATCAGGGAGCGGGAGGCCGGGGCCCGCCGGCTGACCGCTCCGGTCACGATCGAGACGGCTCCGTCCGTCACTCGCAGGCGTCTGCTCACAGGGCTCGCCGCCGGAGGTGTGGTCCTGGCGGGCGGGGGTGGCACGGCGGCATGGTGGTTCGGACGGCGGGGCGGATCCACGAAGAGCGGTCCCTTCGACATTCCTCCGGCGGTGCCCGCCCCCGTGCAGAAGCTGGACAAGGGCGTGAAGGACTTCTCCGATGATGACGTTCGGCCGACGTTCCTGTGGCAGGTGCACGGGGAGGCGGATGCCTACTCCCAGACGCTGCTGCCGGCCGGGGACGTCATTGTCTTCGGAATCGCGACCGGCGGTATCGCGGGATTCGACGTCATCAACGGCAAGCGCCGCTGGAGCGCGACTCACCTCAGAGCGAAGAGCGGATATCTGTCGCTCTCCGACCGGCTGGTCGTCGGCGTCGACGGCAAGGGCGCCCTGCAGACCTTCGTACCTTCCACGGGCGAACCCAAGTGGACGTGCCCGGCAGCGGAGGCGGCGGTGCTGCTCGCGGTCGACGACGAGGCGCTGTATCTCGTGACGACGGACCACAGGCTGCGCAGCGTGAACCGATCCGACGCCAGGATCCGCTGGACGGCCGCCGTCCCCACAAGGTTCCGCGGGCATTTGCTCGCCCCTGCCGTTGCCGCGCAGGGCAGGCTGGTCATAACGGCCGGGGACGGCACTGTGCTCGTTGTCCACACCAGCGATGGCAGCACGGCATGGACCCGCCTCGACCAGGACGAGGACCGCACGGTCAGCCCCGCCGTCCACGACGACATGGTGTACATCAACGGCAAGTCCGTGGACGCTCGTCGGCTCAGCGACGGAACGAGGATCTGGAACACCAAGCTCAATGTCTACGAGGACGATGGGAACAACTATGGCTGGGGCCCTGCCGCGGTCTACGCGGACGCGGTCTACACGAACGTGATTGACGGCACCAGGTGCCTGGACAGGGACAGCGGCAAGGTGCGGTGGGAGGCGTTCCAGAACGCGAATTACGACAGCCCTGTGGTGCGGCAGGGCCAGGGCGTATGGACGTTGGGCAGCGCCAGCAACGGGTATGGGCCCCAGCTGTTGATCAATGCCGTGCGGGCCTCGGACGGAAAGTCGTCACGGAAGTGCATGGTCCCTTCTCCCGACTACACTCGCCTGGCTGCCGCCAGCAACCGCGTCTTCGTCATGTACGACAGCTCGGTCGTCGCTCTCTCGACGTTCTGAGCGCCGCTCAGGCGTTGGATTCGGTGCACCGCTTGGACGCGGACACCGCATCGGTGAACTTGGTGATGGCCTTCTCCATGGCTACCGCGCCGACAGCGTCCTGTTCCTTCCGGATCATGGTGAAGGTTTCGTGGTCTTCCTTCTGCGGCTTGCCGCATGAGGCATGTCCGACTGCCGCCGTGTCGGACATGACGTACCTCGAATTCTCCTTCTTGACCTTGCCACTCTTCACGGACGAGATCTTCTTCCCTGCCGGAAGAAGTGGCTCAGGAGCCGAAGCGGACAGGGCGGTTCCGCACTCTTTGGTCCAGGGGTCTGGGTGCTTATTGAGAGGGCATCGTGATCGGAAGGCCAGCCCCCGAAGCGCACCCTGCTTCCTGGGTCAATTTTCGAGAAATGGAATTCAGGATCATCATCCGGTCCTTGTCAGAGCTGGTGCCCTGCATCTCAATGGCAGTTGAAAGCAGTTCTGCCCTCACGTATTTTGTATCGCCAACGTAAGCGTCTTCGGATGGTGCTTTGGTGGTGCATTGAAAGAACAGGTCAGCCTCAGTGGGCCCCGTGTTTGCGTACACGCCCAGTGGATACCTGGTCTGGCCGCCGGATTCATTCTGACTGGCAGAGGGGTGGCTGCTTGATGACGAGAACCTGATCTCGAGAAGCGGTTCCCCGCTGTCATCTCCCGCCTTGTAGACCCGGCACGCACCTCGCTTGCGGTACTCGTCGTGCAGGTGCCCGACAGTGTTCCTCAACGAAAACTTACGCGGCTCACCTGCCTCGTTGGTTCCCGTGCCTTCTTCGAACCGGCTCGTACCGGCCACCCGCACTCGACTCTTCCTTGTCGGTAATCGTTTTCATGTGAGCCGGTACCCAAGTAACTGCTCTTTACTTCCTGGACCCATTGCTGATCGTCGGCTTTGTCTCTTGCCTGCGGGTGGTCCTTGAAGTAAGAGTCATAAGTCGAGCCGAGGTCGTCCACTCCTTGGCCATAGAATTGGCGACTGGTCATCTGGGACGGGACGAGCGGATCAGATTCAGCATCGTCCGTGGCTTTGTCGATTTCCTGTCCGAGTAGCGTGTTGACAGCGTCGGAAGCCGTGTCCGCCGCGAGAGGGGCGATGAAGAGAGCGGCGGCTGTTGAACCGGGGAGGGGGACGGCTGCGACACCACCCGCGACGACCGCACCGACCATTCTTTGTGGATCCTCTAGCGTAGGTAAAAATAGCAGGACGAGTGAACGAGCACAGCAGCAATCCCGGTTGCGCACAAGGCCTCCACCTCACCCCTGCACACAACGGCAAGATGCCGCGGACCGGCATGGTCCGCGGCATCCAGGCGGGGGAGGAGCCGTTACGGGAACGGGGAACGGCTTCGGAGAGTCAGGACTCCAAGAGCCCGACCTGCACCATCGGCTTCCCGCTCTTCCGTGACACGAAGGTGCCCCGTCCCGCCGGCATCGGCCGCGGGCGGACGCCGCCCAGCAGGTCGCCCTCGGCCGGGTCGCCCGAAAGGACGACGCCCTGCGCGCCGAGTTCCTTGATGCGCTGCATGAAGGACTCGTACCCGGCGCGGCCGGAGCCCGCCGTGGACCGGGCGATGATGAAGCGGACCCCGACGTCGCGGGCGAACGGGAGCATCTCCGTCAGGCCCGCCAGCGGGTTTCCGCTCGACGTGGACACCAGGTCGTAGTCGTCGATGACGACGTACACCGTCGGGCCCCGCCACCAACTGCGGTTACGCAGCTGCTCCGGGGTCACGTCGGCCGTGGGCGTGCGGCGCTGCATCAGGTCGGCCAGCGCATCCATGTGGTGCTGCATCTGGTTCGACATCGGGATGTACTCGGCCAGGTGCGAGTCCGGGGTCACCCCGAGCAGCGAGCGGCGGTTGTCGACGACGAAGAGCTTGCAGGCGTGACTGTCGTACCGCTCGGTGAGACGCTTGATCAGCAGCTTCAGCAGGTTCGACTTGCCGGACTCGCTCTCGCCGAACACCAGGAAGAACGGGTCCTGCTCGAAGTCCACGAACACCGGCTCGAGGTTGTCCTCGTCAATGGCGAAGGAGATGCCCCGGTCCGGGAACCGGTCGCCCGGCGGAAGCTGGGCCGCGGCGAACTCGCGAGGCAGCAGACGTACCTGCGGCGCGCCGGGCTCCTGCCAGTGGCGGGTGACCTCGGCCGCGAGTGCGGTCGTCGCCTCGGCGAGGTCGGTGTCGGAGGACAGACCGTCGATACGCGGAACCGCCGCCATGAAGTGCTGCTTCTGCGGGGTCTGACCGCGGCCCGGCACCCCGGTGGGCACGTTGGCCGCGACCTTGCGGTCGATCTCCGAGTCCATGGGATCGCCCAGCCGCAGTTCGAGGCGGTTCATCAGGTGGTCCTTGAGGTTCGCCCGGACCTCCATCGAGCGCGACGCGGTGAGGACGAGGTGGATGCCGTAGCCCAGACCACGCGCGGCGATGTCCAGGACCAGCGGCTCCAGGGCCTCGTAGTCCGTCTTGAAGTTGCCCCAGCCGTCGATGACCAGGAATACGTCACCCCAGGGCTGGTCGGTCACCGAGATGTCGCCGCGCGCGCGACGCGAGCGGAACTCGGCGATGGAGGAGATGCCCGAAGCGCGGAAGTACTCCTCGCGGCGGGTCATCACGCCGTACACCTCGGCCGCGGTGCGCCGGACCTTCTCGGGGTCCAGACGTGAGGCGACCCCGCCGACGTGCGGCAGGCCGGCCACTGCGGACATACCGCCGCCACCGAAGTCCAGGCCGTAGAACTGCACTTCCTGCGGGGTGTGCGTGAGCGCGAACGACGCGATGATCGAACGCAGCAGCGTCGACTTGCCGGACTGCGGACCGCCGATGATCTGCATGTGGCCGGCCGCGCCGCCGAAGTCGATCCACAGCGGGTCGCGGCGCTGCTCGTACGGCTTGTCGATGAGGCCGGCCGGGATGACGAGCCGGCCCGCTCCCTCGTAGCCGGGCTGTGTCATGCCTCGGCCGGGCACCGGCGCGAGCCCCGGCAGCAGTGCGTCGAGCGACGGCGGGCTGTCCAGCGGAGGCAGCCACACCTGGTGAGCCGCCGGGCCCTGTGCCTCCAGGCGCCGCACGACCACGTCGAGCACGGTGTCGGCGAGCGCGTCGTCCTGCTGTTCCTCGGCCACCGCCTGGCGCTGCTGCGGGACCGGCACGTACTGCACCGGCACCTCGGCGGCCGTGAACAGGACCGGCCGGCGGGCGACGGGCAGCGAGCCGCCGAGCGCGGCTGCCGCGTGCGAACCGGTGCGGTACACCCCGGAGACGTACGCCGCCTTGAAGCGGACCATTTCGTCCGTGCCGAACTTCAGGAAGCCGGAACCGGGGACGTTGGGGAGTTCGTAGGCGTCCGGGACACCGAGCGCAGCCCGGGATTCGGCCGCGGAGAACGTACGCAGACCGATGCGGTACGACAGATACGTCTCCAGACCACGCAGCCGGCCCTCCTCCAGGCGCTGCGAGGCCAGCAGCAGGTGCACGCCCAGCGAACGGCCGATACGGCCGATCTGCACGAACATCTCGATGAAGTCCGGCTTCGCGGTCAGCAGTTCGCTGAACTCGTCGATGACCAGGACGAGCGAGGGGATGGGCTGCAGGGGCGCGCCCGCCGCGCGGGCCTTCTCGTAGTCGTGGATGTTGGCGTAGTTGCCCGCGTCGCGGAGCATCTCCTGGCGGCGGTTGAGCTCACCGCGGATGGAGTCGCCCATGCGGTCGACCAGGGTGAGGTCGTCCGCCAGGTTGGTGATCACGGCGGCCACGTGCGGCAGTTGGGCCATGCCCGCGAAGGTGGCACCGCCCTTGAAGTCGGCGAGGACGAAGTTCAGGGTCTCCGAGGAGTGGGTCACGGCGAGGCCGAGCACCAGCGTGCGCAGCAGCTCCGACTTGCCGGAACCGGTCGCGCCGACGCACAGGCCGTGCGGGCCCATGCCCTCCTGAGCCGCCTCCTTGAGGTCGAGCATCACGGGCCGGCCGTCCTCGCCGAGACCGATCGGCACGCGCAGTCGTTCCGACTGCGAGCGCGGCCGCCACGTCCGCTTCGGGTCGACCGAGGCCGCGTCGCCCAGGTTGAGCAGATCCGTGAACTCGAGGTTGGCGAGCAGCGGTTCGTCGTCGTCCCCGCCCGACGCCATGCGCAGCGGCGCGAGCTGGCGCGCGAGTGCTTCCGCGGCCTCGTACGACAGGACGTCGGGCGTCCCCTCGTACACCATGCCGTGTGCCGACTCCAGGCGCAGTTCCTTCGGCTGCACGACGACGGACAGGTCGCCACGGCCCATGCTCAGGTCGCCGGGCACGACCTCCAGCACGGTCACGCCCTGGAGGCCCTCGGGGTTGGCCAGCAGCGACGTGGGCGGCAGGGAGATGCCGTCGAGCACGACCACCAGATGCGGCTGATCCGGAACAGGCGCCCCCGCGGGGTGGAAGCGCGGGCGGCCCTCGAGCCGGGAGGCGAGCCGGTCCTCCAGCCCCACCGGGTCCGTGGTGATCAGACGGATGCTGCCGGCGCCGTCGGCCACGCCCGGGGCCTGTACGTGCGGGAGCCATTTGGCCCACTCCCACTCGGGTACCGACTCGCGTCCTGTGACGACGGCGATGACCAGGTCTTCGGGGGAGTGCAGGGAGGCGAGGGAGCCGGCGACGGCCCGGGCGGTGCCGCGCACGGTGCCCGGCTCGCCGCTGATCGTCACGTGGTAGAAGGCCCGCAGCGAGACCGCCATCGGCAGGGCGTCGATGGTGCCGTGTGTGGCGAGGAAGCGCTGCATGGCGCCCGCGGTCAGCGGCTCCAGCTCATCGACCGGGGCGGTCTGCGGCGGGACCAGAGGAGTGGCCAGGGCCTGCGGACCTAGGCCCACACGCACCTGCCCGAAATCCTCGTCACCGGAACGCCGCTCCCACACCCGGCTGCCCTCGGCGACCAGTGCCCACAGTTGCTCCGGCGAAGGGTTCAGATAGAACTGGGCGTCACGCTGGGCCTTCGCGGTGTCCATGGCGCCGCGCCGGGTCTGCGACAGGTAACGGAGGTAGTCACGGCGCATGTCGGCCATCTGGCCCTGGTTGCCGCGGCGGTAGCGGACGAGCATCGAGATGCCCATGGCGATCGTCGACGCCACCATCAGCAGGCCCATGATCTTCATGAAGGGCTGGGCCTGCGGGTTGAAGAAGAACACCACGGATCCGCCCATGCCCAGCATGGGCAGGAGCTGCATCCAAGCGCCTTCCTGCTGACCACGCGGCAGTTCCGGCGGTGCTTGCAGTACGACCTCGTCCGTGGGCACTTCCTTCGGCAGTGCCCGCGGTGGGCGCTTGACGACGATGTGGCTCACTACGCACCAATTCCCTTGCCGGACCGAGATGTTTCGTCCGCCGCCCCGTGTCAGGCGAACGTCGATCGCGAAGCGCGATCCTACTGACAACCACGGACAACGGCGGGCGGTAGGGTGCCGGTGAGACGCGTGAGCAGTTGCGAATCGTTCCGGGAAAACCCGGGCATTCCGCAACGGTTCGAGGGAGGCGCCTCCCCGCAAACCCCGGCTGCGGCCACCCGGTCGACCGGTGGAGCGGGTGGCGGCGCGCAACCTACACAGGATCTTTACGGACGGAAGCGTGCGCGGCGGCACCGCAGGCCGCCCCACCACCGACGAGGGGGAACAGCAGGTGAGCATGACGGCCTCCGCGCCTGCCGGCGCGACCGGTGGCCCGGGCGGAGCCCCTTCCGGGGCAGGCATGGGATTCGGTTTCTGCCGGGTCACCATCGTGGCGCCCGACAGCCGTATCGACGTGGCGCTGCCCGACGACGTGCCGGTCGCCGATCTGTATCCGGAGATCCTGCGCCTGTCCCAGCAGAGCCCCGCGGAGGGCGCCCCGGTCGGCTACCACCTCGTACGGCGTGACGGCACCGTCCTCGACGGCGCCCGGTCGTTCACGGCCCAGCGCATCCTCGACGGCGAACTGCTCACCCTGCGTCCGTTCTCCGAGTCGCTGCCGCCTGCCGTCCTCGACGACGTCTCGGAGGCGGTGGCCTCAGCGGTCACCCGCGACCGCACCCTGTGGAGCGGCGACCTCACCCGGGCCGCCGGCCTCGTCGCGGGTGGCATCCTGCCCGCGCTGCTGGCGTTCGTTGCGTGGAGTTCCCAGATCCGCCACGACATGCACAGCCTCCAGGGCATCATCGCGGGCGTCACCGGCATCCTGCTGGTCACCATCGGCTGCGTACGCGCGCGCGTGTACGACGACCGGGGCTCCGCGGTCGCGCTGGGACTCGGCGCCCTGCCGAACGTCGCCGTGGCCGGTTCGGGGCTGCTGCCGCTCTCCTCGGGCGAGGGCATCGGGCGGCTCCAGTTCCTGCTCGCCTGCACGGCGGTCCTCGTCGCGGCTCTCGCGCTCACCCTCGTGTCGCCGGGCGGCGACGGCCCCTTCGTGGCGTTCCTCTTCGCTTCGGCCATCGGCCTGATCACCACTTTCATCGCGGCCCTCACCGATCTGAAGCCCATCGAGACGGCCGCCGTCTGCGCTCCGTTGTCCGTCGTGGCACTGGCCTTCCTGCCGGGCCTGTCGATGCGCTTCGCACGGTTGCCCATCGGCTTCGAACCGCCCAACCCGTCCCGTGGCGGCTACGACAGCGGTGAGCCCGCGCCGCAGGAGCCGGTGGACATCGAGCGCGTCGCCGCCCAGGCCCGACGCGGTCACGAACTGCTCGTCGGTCTGGTCGGGGGCTGCGCCCTCGTCGCCGTCGGCGCGTCGATCGTCCTCGGCTTCTCCAGCAACATCTGGGCCCAGCTCCTCGCCCTGGCGACCGGCATGGCGATGCTGATGCGGGCACACCTGTTCCGCTACACGGCGCAGGTCGGCGCCACCCTCGCTGCGGGCCTGGCCGCGATCGTCTTCCTCGGGCTCGGGCTCGCCCTGAACCCGCCCAAGGGTTATCTGATCGACGCCCTCCAGGGCGACACCGCTTCCCTGGACATCCGCAGTATCTGGCTCGCCGCGGCGGTCGGCGCGGCCACCGCCCTGGTCACCGCGATCGGCCTGATCACCCCGCGGCGCGGTGTCACCCCCTTCTGGGGACGCTTCCTGGAGATCGCCGAGAGCTTCGTCCTGCTCACGCTGATCCCGCTGGCCCTGGCCGTGTTCGACGTGTATGCCCGGGCGCGCGCGATGACCAGCTAGAGACCGGCACCACGGCAGGTCCGGCCAGGGACCGGCACACGAAAGGGGGCGGCACGCACGCGTGCCGCCCCCTCACCACGTCAGGCGTCTACGCCCCAAGCCCCCCGTTCGCCTCCGTCGGCTCCAGGTCGAACTCCCCGTCCCGTGCCCCCAGCACGAACGCGCGCCACTCCGCTTCGGTGTAGCGCAGCACGGTGCCGGGGTCGAGGGAGGAGCGCATGGCCACGGCTCCCTCGGGCAGGTAGGCGATCTCGACGCGCTCCTCGTGCTCCTCGGTGCCCGGGGCGCAGTGCCACTCGACACCGGAGATGTCGAGGCCGTACAGCTCGTCCCGCTCCCGTTCCTTGCGCGCCTTGATCTCCGCTTCCGTCTCCGTCATCGTGCAACGACCCCTTCCCGGCGTAACGGCGTAACGTTAGGTCCCGGCGCTCACCCTAGTGGCCGCACGATCGCCGCCCGGGTTGTTCGCAGACCGGGGGAAAGGTGCCCGCCACCTCCTGGTACCCTGGCTGACGGCCGTTTGTGTACGCACCCCCGGACCCCCGCAGGCATTCCTGCAGGCTCTGGTGGCCGCGCCCAGCGGATCCCCGCCTCCCGAGTAACGGAAGCTTCCCCGAGACGTAGACCGGGGGCACTCGGTGGCATTCAACAGACTATTGAGGAGTACGCGTGTCGCTCGACGCCGCTACGAAGAAGCAGATCATCACCGAGTTCGGTACCAAGGAGGGCGACACCGGCTCCCCCGAGGTCCAGGTCGCCATGCTCTCCCGTCGGATCTCCGACCTGACCGAGCACCTCAAGACCCACAAGCACGACCACCACTCCCGTCGTGGCCTGCTGATCCTCGTCGGTCAGCGCCGCCGCCTTCTCCAGTACCTGGCGAAGAAGGACATCCAGCGCTTCCGTACGCTGGTCGACCGCCTCGGCATCCGCCGTGGTGCGGCGGGCGCCAAGTAAGACGCCGTGAAGGGAGCGGTTCCCGAAGGACTCGGGGATCGCTCCCTTTGCCGTATGTAGGGAAACGTGCGGAGTGTCACACACGCTTTGTAGTGTGGTAGCACAACGCAGTAGGCACGACGCACGACACAGAACGCAGGACGAAAAGAACGAGGAGAAGCGCACCTCGCCGCCGCCGGTCCTCGGTAGTGGCCCCCGGGGGGAAGCGAGCCCCGGGTGCTTCGATCGAAGACCGGCCCGCACCAGACGGCGCGCTTCTCCGCCACCGTCCCCCTGCCACACGGGCAGCCAAGGGACGAAAGACGATACGTAACGGAGAAAACGCTAGTGGAGAACGAGACCCACTACGCCGAGGCCGTCATCGACAACGGCGCCTTCGGTACCCGTACCATCCGCTTCGAGACGGGCCGCCTGGCCAAGCAGGCCGCCGGCTCCGCCGTGGCGTACCTGGACGACGACACCATGGTGCTGTCGGCCACGACCGCCTCCAAGAACCCCAAGGACCAGCTCGACTTCTTCCCGCTGACGGTGGACGTCGAGGAGCGGATGTACGCCGCCGGCAAGATCCCCGGCAGCTTCTTCCGCCGTGAGGGCCGTCCCTCCGAGGACGCCATCCTCACCTGCCGCCTCATCGACCGCCCGCTGCGCCCGTCCTTCAAGAAGGGCCTGCGCAACGAGATCCAGGTCGTCGCCACGATCATGGCGCTCAACCCCGACCACCTGTACGACGTCGTGGCGATCAACGCCGCGTCCGCGTCCACGCAGCTGGCCGGCCTGCCCTTCTCCGGCCCGATCGGCGGCGTCCGCGTCGCGCTGATCCGCGGCCAGTGGGTGGCCTTCCCGACGCACACCGAGCTCGAGGACGCCGTCTTCGACATGGTCGTCGCGGGCCGCGTCCTGGAGGACGGCGACGTCGCGATCATGATGGTCGAGGCCGAGGCCACCGAGGGCACCATCAAGCTCGTCGAGGGCGGCTCCGAGGCGCCGACCGAGGAGGTCGTCGCCGCCGGTCTGGACGCCGCGAAGCCCTTCATCAAGGTGCTGTGCCGCGCCCAGGCGGACCTCGCCGCGAAGGCCGCCAAGCCGACCGCCGAGTTCCCGATCTTCCTGGACTACCAGGACGACGTCTTCGAGGCCCTGACGGCCGCCGTCCGCCCCGAGCTGGCCCAGGCGCTCACCATCGCCGGCAAGCAGGAGCGCGAGGCCGAGCTGGACCGCGTCAAGGGCCTCGCCGCCGAGAAGCTCCTGCCGGAGTTCGAGGGCCGCGAGAAGGAGATCTCCGCCGCGTACCGCTCGCTCACCAAGCAGCTGGTCCGCGAGCGCGTGATCAAGGAGAAGAAGCGCATCGACGGCCGTGGGGTGACGGACATCCGTACCCTCGCCGCCGAGGTCGAGGCCATTCCGCGGGTGCACGGTTCCGCGCTGTTCGAGCGTGGCGAGACCCAGATCCTGGGCGTCACCACCCTCAACATGCTCCGTATGGAGCAGCAGCTGGACACCCTCTCCCCGGTGACCCGCAAGCGCTACATGCACAACTACAACTTCCCGCCGTACTCCACCGGCGAGACCGGCCGCGTCGGCTCCCCGAAGCGTCGCGAGATCGGCCACGGCGCCCTCGCCGAGCGCGCCCTGGTGCCGGTGCTCCCGACGCGCGAGGAGTTCCCCTACGCGATCCGCCAGGTGTCCGAGGCCCTCGGCTCCAACGGTTCGACGTCCATGGGCTCGGTCTGCGCCTCCACCATGTCGCTGCTGAACGCCGGTGTGCCGCTGAAGGCCCCGGTCGCCGGTATCGCCATGGGCCTGATCTCCCAGGAGATCGACGGCGAGACGCACTACGTCACCCTCACCGACATCCTCGGTGCGGAGGACGCCTTCGGCGACATGGACTTCAAGGTCGCCGGCACGAAGGACTTCGTGACCGCCCTCCAGCTCGACACCAAGCTGGACGGCATCCCGGCCTCCGTCCTGGCCGCGGCCCTCAAGCAGGCCCGCGACGCCCGTCTCCACATCCTCGACGTGATGATGGAGGCCATCGACCGGCCCGACGAGATGAGCCCGCACGCCCCGCGGATCATCACCGTCAAGATCCCGGTCGACAAGATCGGTGAGGTCATCGGCCCCAAGGGCAAGATGATCAACCAGATCCAGGAGGACACGGGCGCCGAGATCACCATCGAGGACGACGGCACGATCTACATCGGTGCCGCCGACGGTCCCTCGGCGGAGGCCGCCCGCGCCACGATCAACGGCATCGCCAACCCGACGATGCCCGAGGTCGGCGAGCGCTACCTGGGTACGGTCGTCAAGACGACCACCTTCGGCGCGTTCGTCTCCCTGCTGCCCGGCAAGGACGGTCTGCTGCACATCTCGCAGATCCGCAAGCTGGCCGGCGGCAAGCGCGTGGAGAACGTCGAGGACGTCCTCGGTGTGGGCCAGAAGGTCCAGGTCGAGATCGCCGAGATCGACTCCCGCGGCAAGCTCTCCCTCGTTCCGGTGATCGAGGGCGAGGAAGGCAACGACGAGAACAAGGACGACGCCGAGAAGTGACGTCCCGTAGCTCCAAGGTGACGGCCCGCCCCTCTTCGGAGGCGCGGGCCGTCGCCCGTACCCAAACCCTGATCAAGGGCCAGAACGGCATCGGCACGGTCCGCAAGACCACCCTCCCGGGCGGCCTGCGCATCGTCACCGAGACCCTGCCCTCGGTCCGCTCCGCGACCTTCGGTATCTGGGCGCACGTCGGCTCCCGCGACGAGACCCCGGCCCTGAACGGCGCCACGCACTACCTGGAGCACCTGCTCTTCAAGGGCACGCGGACGCGCAGCGCGCTGGACATCTCCGCCGCCCTCGACGCCGTCGGCGGCGAGATGAACGCGTTCACGGCCAAGGAGTACACGTGCTACTACGCGCGCGTGCTCGACACCGACCTGCCGCTGGCCATCGACGTCGTCTGCGACATGCTGACCGGCTCGCTGATCATGGAGGAGGACGTCGACGTCGAGCGCGGCGCGATCCTCGAAGAGATCGCCATGACCGAGGACGACCCGGGCGACTGCGTGCACGACCTGTTCGCGCACACCATGTTCGGGAACAACGCCCTCGGCCGCCCGGTCCTCGGCACGGTCGACACGGTCAACGCCCTCGGTGCCGACCGCATCCGCCGCTTCTACAAGAAGCACTACGACCCGACCCACCTCGTGGTCGCCTGCGCGGGCAACATCGACCACCACAAAGTCGTACGCCAGGTCCGTGCCGCGTTCGAGAAGGCGGGCGCCTTCAAGAACCCGGACGCGCAGCCGATCGCCCCGCGCGACGGCAGCCGTACGATCCGCACCTTCGGCAAGGTCGAGCACCTCGGCCGCAAGACCGAGCAGGCGCACGTCGTCCTCGGCATGCCGGGCCTCGCCCGCACCGACGACCGCCGCTGGGCCATGGGCGTGCTCAACACCGCCCTCGGCGGCGGCATGTCCTCCCGCCTCTTCCAGGAGGTCCGGGAGAAGCGCGGTCTCGCCTACAGCGTGTACTCGTACACCTCCGGCTTCGCCGACTGCGGCCTGTTCGGCGTGTACGCCGGCTGCCGGCCGAGCCAGGTGCACGACGTGCTGAAGATCTGCCGCGACGAACTCGACCACGTCGCCGCCAACGGCCTCACGGACGACGAGATCGCCCGCGCCGTCGGCCAGCTCCGCGGCTCCACCGTCCTCGGCCTGGAGGACACCGGCGCGCTGATGAACCGTATCGGCAAGAGCGAGCTGTGCTGGGGCGAGCAGATGTCCGTCGACGACATGCTGGACCGGATAGCCGCGGTCACCCCGGACGAGGTCCGCGCGGTCGCCCGCGACATCCTGGGACAGCGCCCGTCGCTGTCGGTCATCGGCCCGCTGAAGGACAAGCAGGCCGCACGGCTGCACGACGCCGTCGCCTAACCACTCCTGACAAGGAAGCACAAGAGATGAGCAAGCTGCGCGTGGCGGTCCTCGGCGCCAAGGGCCGGATCGGGGCCGAGGCGGTCAAGGCGGTCGAGGCCGCAGAGGACATGGAGCTGGTCGCCGCCCTCGGCCGCGGGGACGAGCTGGAGACGCTGGCGCGGACCGGCGCCCAGGTCGCGGTCGAACTGACCACCCCCGACTCCGTCATGGCCAACCTCGACTACTGCGTGCGCCACGGCATCCACGCCGTCGTCGGTACGACGGGCTGGACCGAGGAGCGCCTCGCGCAGCTGACCGGCTGGCTCGCCGAGTCCCCGGAGACCGGCGTGCTCATCGCGCCGAACTTCTCCATCGGCGCCGTGCTGACCATGAAGTTCGCGCAGATCGCCGCGCCGTACTTCGAGTCGGTCGAGGTCGTCGAACTGCACCACCCGAACAAGGTCGACGCCCCGAGCGGTACGGCGACCCGCACCGCCCAGCTGATCGCCGAGGCCCGCCGGGCTGCCGGTACGGCCCCGGCGCCGGACGCCACGGCGACCGCCCTGGACGGCGCCCGCGGTGCCAGCGTCGACGGGATCCCCGTCCACGCCGTCCGGCTGCGCGGCCTCCTGGCCCACCAGGAGGTCCTGCTCGGCGGCGAGGGCGAGACCCTCACCATCCGCCACGACTCCCTGCACCACAGCAGCTTCATGCCGGGCATCCTGCTCGGTGCCCGCCGCGTGGTGACCACTCCGGGCCTGACCTTCGGCCTGGAGCACTTCCTGGACCTGAGCTGAGACACCCCCTGCCATGCGCGCCAAGATCACTTACCTCGTCACCGCCGCCGTCCTGGTCTTCTACTTCGTCCTGGTCGGCAGCCGCGGCGTCATGCTCATCGAAGCCGGCACGCTCCTGACCGTCACCTTCGGGGTCGCGGTCCTGATCCTGCCGGTCATCGGCCTGTGGTTCCTGTGGCAGAACACCCAGTTCGTCCGCAAGGCCAACGCCCTCGCCGCCCAGCTCGACGCCGAGGGCGGCCTGCCCGTGGACGAGCTGCGGCGCACCCCGAGCGGTCACATCGACCGCGACTCCGCCGACGAGGTGTTCACCAAGCGCAAGGCCGAGACGGAGGCGTCCCCCGACGACTGGCGCTGCTGGTTCCGGCTCGCCGTCGCCTACCACGACGCCCGCGACACACCCCGCGCCCGCAAGGCCATGCAACGGGCCATCGCCCTGCACGACGGCAAGCCCGCCCGGGCCTGAGCCGTACAGCGCCGAACACGACGCGCACCGCACACGCCGAAGGGGCCGGTCCGCAGCGGACCGGCCCCTTCGGCGTGTGCGGTCGAAGTCAGCCGCGCCCGTGCCCGGGGCGGCACTCCGCGGCCCATGCCTCCACCGCGTCCGCGGCCCGGTCGAAGGCGGCCGGGCGGCTCAGGAAGTCCAGCGCGTGGGTGGTCAGCAGCGGCGGCGTGTCCTCGGCCGGCCGGTCGCCCCGGACGAGGGTCAGTGCCTGCCCCTGCACCGTCCGGGGCAGTCCCAGCCAGCGCACCGGCTGCTGCGCCGTCCGCACCGAGACCACCCGCGCCCACGGCACCGTATGCGTGACCAGGAACCCGACGTGGCGCAGTCCGCGCCCGCTCACCCACACACCCATGCGCAGCATCCGCAGCGCGGCGGCGATCACCAGGAGCGCCGTGACGAGGACTGCCACGGCGGCCGACGCTGAGTCGGCCAGGGCGATGGCGACCGCGGCGAACAGCACGAAGGAAGCGACCAGCAGCACCAGCGCGGCCACGCCCACCCGCCAGGGCCCGGGACGGTAGGGGCGCCGCCAGCGCTCCCGGCCGTCGTAGGGCAGCGCGCTCTCGTCGGCGGCCTCGAAGGTGCGGTCGGCCGTCAGGAAGGGCAGGGGCACGGCTGGTCCTCACTCAATCCTTGCTTGGGCTGTGCCCGGTGAGGCTATCCGGCCGGGTTCGCGCCCACCACCCTTGGACGGCTGTACGGGGCAGCGCCCGTCAGCGTCCGTCGGCCGCCTGCGACTGCTGCACGGGTGTGTGGGGCGGAGTCGACAGCGCCGGCATGCCGAGTATCACCGAGCCCGCGAGCCCGGCGACGATGGTGAGGCCCAGCAGCCAGCGCCCGGCTATCTGCCCGGCCGACGCACGCCGGCGCGGCGGGGGAGCGACATTGCTGCGGAACCGGTCCGCCTCGGCCAGGAAGGCGAAGGGCACGGGCTCACGCCGACGGAACATGGGAGGTACCTCTCCTCTCGGGAGTGTCGTTTTCGGGTCGAACGAGCAGGTCTCACCCATACAGACGATCGAGTGACGGAAAAGGTGCCCATGTCCGAAAAAATCATCGACGTGGTCACGACTCCGTCACCGTGCGGCACTGTCAGAGGCGCCCCGTACAGTGGGCGCGAACCTGAAGAAGTGATGGGAAGGACCCCCGTGACCACCCCCGAGTCGCTCACCCTGCGCAGTGACGTCACCGTCGAGCTCGTGAAGTCCAGCGCGTCGGATGCCGACGTCCTCTTCGCCGCTCGTGTCTCCACGCTCGGCGAGCAGTCCCTGGACGAGCTGAAGAAGGACCCCGAGCGCTCCAAGGGCCTGATCAACTACCTGATGCGCGACCGGCACGGCAGCCCGTTCGAGCACAACTCGATGACCTTCTTCATCAGCGCCCCGATCTTCGTCTTCCGCGAGTTCATGCGGCACCGCGTCGGCTGGTCCTACAACGAGGAGTCCGGTCGCTACCGGGAGCTGGAGCCCGTCTTCTACGTCCCCGGAACCGACCGCAAGCTGGTCCAGGAGGGCCGCCCCGGCAAGTACGTCTTCGTCGAGGGCACCCCGGCCCAGCACGAGACGGTGAGCGACACCCTCGCCGAGAGCTACGAGCAGGCGTACGCGGCGTACCAGAAGCTCCTCGCCGAGGGCGTCGCCCGCGAGGTCGCCCGCGCGGTACTTCCGGTCGGCCTGTTCTCCTCGATGTACGCCACCTGCAACGCCCGCTCCCTGATGCACTTCCTCGGCCTGCGCACCCAGCACGAGCTGGCCAAGGTGCCGTCCTTCCCGCAGCGGGAGATCGAGATGGTCGGCGAGAAGATGGAGGCGGAGTGGGCCAAGCTCATGCCGTTGACGTACGCCGCCTTCAACGGCAACGGCCGGGTCGCCCCGTAATCAGGGCCCGGAACGGATGTGCGCATCAGCCGGGCGAAGTGTCCGTATTGCGGCATTTAGAGAAGTTCATCTAGCCTGATCAAACGGACCCGGCACTGCTTGAACCCCCGAGCAGGCAGTGCCGGGCTCCATATTTGTCCTGACTTTCCCGGCCCCCCGAGGGCAGACCACGCATGGAGCACCGAGTAGCGTGTTACCCATGGCTCCGACCTCGACTCCGCAGACCCCCTTCGGGCGGGTCCTCACCGCCATGGTCACGCCCTTCACGGCGGACGGCGCACTCGACCTCGACGGCGCGCAGCGGCTCGCCGCCCATCTGGTGAACGCAGGCAACGACGGCCTGATCATCAACGGCACCACCGGCGAGTCCCCCACCACCACCGACGCGGAGAAAGCGGACCTGGTACGAGCCGTACTGGAGGCGGTCGGCGACCGAGCCCACGTCGTCGCCGGCGTCGGCACCAACGACACCCACCACAGCGTCGAGCTGGCCCGCGAGGCCGAGCGCGTCGGTGCCCACGGCCTGTTGGTCGTCACGCCGTACTACAACAAGCCCCCGCAGGAGGGCCTGTACCGCCACTTCACGTCCGTCGCGGACGCCACCGGCCTGCCGGTCATGCTCTACGACATCCCCGGCCGCAGCGGCGTCCCGATCAACACCGAGACGCTCGTCCGGCTCGCCGAGCACCCCCGCATCGTCGCCAACAAGGACGCCAAGGGCGACCTCGGCCGCGCCAGCTGGGCCATCGCCCGGTCCGGCCTCGCCTGGTACTCCGGCGACGACATGCTGAACCTGCCCCTGCTCTCCGTGGGCGCGGTCGGCTTCGTCTCGGTCGTCGGCCACCTCGTCACCCCCGACCTGCGCGCCCTCGTCGACGCGTACACCTCGGGCGACGTCGTCAAGGCCACCGAGATCCACCAGAAGCTGCTTCCGGTCTACACCGGCATGTTCCGCACCCAGGGCGTCATGACCACGAAGGCCGCCCTCGCCCTCCAGGGACTGCCCGCCGGGCCGCTGCGCTCGCCCATGGTCGAGTGTTCGCCCGAGGAGATCGCCCAGCTCAAGATCGATCTTGCCGCCGGCGGGGTACAGCTCTGACAACAGACTTGGCACCACCCGAGCTTCACAACTGAAGAACAACAGAAGACGCAGGCCACCGGTGCCTGCACCCCACAACGACAACTGCTTCTGCACGAACGTCATGCGCGCCACGTGCCCGACCGGTACGTGGCGCGCATGTTTGAGGAGAGTCTTTTGAGTCATCCGCATCCTGAACTCGGTCCGCCCCCGCCGCTCCCCAAGGGCGGCCTGCGCGTCACCCCGCTCGGCGGTCTCGGTGAGATCGGCCGGAACATGACGGTCTTCGAGTACGGCGGCCGCCTGCTGATCGTCGACTGCGGAGTGCTCTTCCCCGAGGAGGAGCAGCCCGGAATCGACCTGATCCTGCCGGACTTCACGTCCATCCGGGACCGCCTCGACGACATCGAGGGCATCGTCCTCACGCACGGCCACGAGGACCACATCGGCGGCGTCCCCTTCCTGCTCCGCGAGAAGCCGGACATCCCGCTGATCGGCTCCAAGCTGACCCTCGCCCTGATCGAGGCCAAGCTCCAGGAGCACCGGATCCGCCCGTACACCCTGGAGGTGGCGGAGGGGAACCGCGAGCGCATCGGCCCCTTCGAGTGCGAGTTCATCGCCGTCAACCACTCCATCCCGGACGCCCTCGCTGTCGCCATCCGCACGCCCGCCGGCATGGCGGTGCACACCGGCGACTTCAAGATGGACCAGCTCCCGCTGGACAACCGTCTGACCGACCTGCACGCGTTCGCCCGGCTCAGCGAGGAGGGCATCGACCTTCTCCTCACCGACTCGACGAACGCCGAGGTCCCGGGCTTCACACCGCACGAGCGGGACATCTCCAACGTCCTGCGCCAGGTCTTCGCGAGCGCCCGCAAGCGGATCATCGTGGCGAGCTTCGCCAGCCACGTCCACCGCATCCAGCAGATCCTGGACGCGGCCCACGAGTACGGCCGCCGGGTCGCCTTCGTCGGCCGCTCGATGGTCCGCAACATGGGCATCGCACGGGACCTCGGCTACCTGAAGGTGCCGCCGGGCCTGGTGGTCGACGTCAAGACGCTGGACGACCTCCCGGACCACGAGGTGGTCCTGGTTTGCACGGGTTCCCAGGGCGAGCCGATGGCGGCCCTGTCCCGTATGGCCAACCGTGACCACCAGATCCGCATCGTCGAGGGCGACACCGTGATCCTGGCGTCCTCCCTCATCCCCGGCAACGAGAACGCGGTCTACCGCGTCATCAACGGCCTGACCCGGTGGGGCGCCAACGTCGTCCACAAGGGCAACGCCAAGGTGCACGTCTCCGGCCATGCCTCGGCGGGCGAGCTGCTGTACTTCTACAACATCTGCCGCCCGAAGAACCTGATGCCGGTGCACGGCGAGTGGCGCCACCTGCGAGCCAACGCCGAGCTGGGCGCCCTGACGGGCGTCCCGCACGACCGGATCGTCATCGCGGAGGACGGCGTGGTGGTCGACCTGGTCGAGGGCAAGGCCAAGATCGTCGGCAAGGTCCAGGCGGGTTACGTCTACGTCGACGGCCTCTCCGTCGGCGATGTCGGCGAGCCGGCCCTCAAGGACCGCAAGATCCTCGGCGACGAGGGCATCATCTCGGTCTTCGTGGTCGTGGACGCCTCCACCGGCAAGATCACGGGCGGCCCGCACGTCCAGGCACGCGGCTCCGGCATCGAGGACTCGGCCTTCACCGAAGTCCTTCCGAAGATCACGGAGATCCTGGAGAGGTCCGCCCAGGACGGCGTCGTGGAGCCCCACCAGCTCCAGCAGCTCATCCGACGCACCCTCGGCAAGTGGGTCTCGGACACCTATCGCCGCAGGCCGATGATCCTCCCGGTGGTCGTGGAGGTCTGACGGTCCGTCGGACGCTTCACCCGAGCGGGGCGCCTCGATTTGCATCGAGGCGCCCCGCTCCAGTACGTTTACGGCTCCGCCAGCAAGGGAACCCCCCGGCCGCTTCGTGCGCCGAGGACAACCCGGAGGGGCGGGAAAACCGACTCAGAACTTCTGATAAAGTCGGAACCGCCGGAA